>CAYPEU010000013.1:38017-40649 GCA_964409855.1 uncultured Desulfocapsa sp. | reverse complement strand
GTACATTGCCGGTGCCTTGAAAAATAAATAAAATAAAAAAATTTTTGCTTACAAATTTGTAACCTTCCTTTTAGGCTGCCCTGCTGATTTCATGCAAAATTCCATCCCGCAGTTCATCAATAAATGACGGTTCAATCACCTTTTCCCCCTGACTGTCGAGCACATAGAAGACATCGATGAGCTGCTCAACTTCTGTGGCAATATAGGCACGATGGATACTGATCCCGAAATCGGCCAATGTCTGGGTGATACGGTACAGCTGTCCAGAGCTGTCACAGGAATAGACCTCAACAACGGTATAGTGATCCGAGGCCTTGTTGTCCATTACCACTCGTGTTTCGCAGCTCCCGGCCGGGAGCTTACGACGGCCATAGCCAGGAGAAAGCTTTTTATAGAGCCTGTGTCCAAGTCCAAGCCGATGATTCAGGGCCAGGTTCAGGTCATCGTTCAGGGCCTGCCAGTCCTTTTCCTCGTACTGCACTCCATCCTCTGGTTGTACATCCAGGACATCAACCGCGCTGCCATCTTTCCAGGTAAAGATCTGGGCATTGAGCACTGAGAGATTATGCAGGCTGAGCACTCCACAGATCTTGGCCAGCAATCCGCTTTGGTCCCGGCACATAATCAAAAGCGACCACTGTGACTGCAGATTCTGATGAAAGATCATGGCTTTTTGCTGTAGCACGTTGAAATTATCGCGATGCATACGGACATGGGCGGCAACTGCCTCCGGGGTAAAACTTAAGAGATAGTCTGCAGGCAGATCATCCACAGTAACGTGGACCCCTTCTTCTCCATCAAGCAGAACACCAACCTGCTCCCGCAGCCAGTCCACCCCCTGATCCACCTGGCTGACAACGTTGCCAGGCTCAGAAAACTGAAGATAGGGGTGCACCTTCAGATACATTTCATACAGGAGTGTCCCCTTCCAGTCACTCCAGGCAGAAGGGCCTGTGGCCCGAGAGTCGGCAACAGCAATCAGGTAAAGCATGGCCAATCGGTCTGCATCACCAATCTCTTCAGCGCAACGCCTGATAAAGAGCTCATCATTGAGATCTCGTCGCAGAGCGTTTTCCGGCAGAAAGAGGTGATAGCGAACCACAAACTGCAGACAGGCACATTCCGCCTCATCAAGTCCAAGCCTCCTGCCTACTTCTCCCACAGCATCAGCACCGATCTGGGAGTGATCACCACCGGCACCCTTGCCGATATCATGCAGCAGAGCAGCAAGGTAGAGAACATGAGGCGTGGCAATGGTCAGAAAAACTGACTCCTCTTCGCTTGCCACAAGACGCAGCTCAGCCACGGTCTGTAAGAGATGTCTGTCCACGGTGTATATATGATACACATCATGCTGAGCCAGGGACTCTATACGGCCGAACTCTGGAATATAGGCCGTGAGCAGGCCGGTCTCGAGCATGACCTCCATTACGCCCAGAATATCTTTTGCTGTTACCATAATCTCGAAAAAGGATTTGGCCATTCTGGCAGACGTTCGCATCTTGTCGGTGACCAGGTCAAGATTTCTTCCGATCATTTTCCTGGTTCGATGATGAAGAGGCAGGCCGGTATTGGCAGAAGCCAGGAAGGTACGCATCAGGAGATGGGGCCTTGCGCTCAACTCCTCTTGTGATGCAGTGAGGTGGATACGATTGTTACGCGCCTCTATCCCTTTTTCAATAATCCGACCTTCACCTTGCTCTTTTCTCCTGGCAAAGCCCAGCACATCGTCCACATGATCAAAAAAGAGGTTGGTGGTCACGGCAACGGTCTGCAGGTGTCCGTAAAGATCCCGCATGAAACTCTCAACTCCGAGAACCCCCTTTTTCGAACGATAGCCAAAGGCAGCAGCCACTTTCTCCTGCTGCTCAAAGTAGAGCTGATCGTTTTTCCTGCCGCTGATATAGTGCAGACGATTCCGAACCCTGGCCAGCATATTCCAGGACTCAAGAAAGTCGTCCCTCTCCTCATCGAGAAGGATTCCCGCCTGGGCAATGGCTTCAAGACCGGACAGACCAAAGACAACAATGGCAGTCCAGAGCATGGCCTGGATATCGCGCATCCCGCCTTTGCTCTCTTTAATATTGGGCTCAAGGAGGTAACCATGACTGCCGAAACGTTTTCGCCGCTCTTCACGAAAGCTTTTCATGGTCTGGACAAATTCGTCTCTCGCACCCTCGACAAAATCACTCCGATAGCAGGAAAGCAATTCATCGAAGAGGGATTTGGAACCAACGAGCAGACGGCTGTCAAGCAGGGCCACCTGAAAAAAGAAATCCTCCCTGGCAAAGCTCATACACTCTTCAACCGTGCGCACCCCATGACCGACATCAAGACCCGTATCCCAGAGGGGATAGAGCACACCATTGGCCACCTGTTCCATCTCCTCCTTTGCCTCAGGGCGAAAGAGGATGAGGAGGTCAATGTCGGAATAGGGAAAAAGCTCACCACGGCCATAGCCGCCCAGGGCAACCAGGGCGACAGATTCGGCAGTCTTTTCATCTGCCACTCCATTAAAATGCTCGGCGATGAACTCATCTACCACACGACTCTGTTCGGAGAGAAGGGCCTGACCTTTCAGCCCCTTTTTCCACAACTCTTCAAGAGTCTCCCGCTGTGCACGAAGTGTTGA
>CAYPEU010000013.1:0-37917 GCA_964409855.1 uncultured Desulfocapsa sp. | reverse complement strand
TTATCTTAGGGATAAAATCCACCACATATTCAGCACCGCGATAAATCTCGGTGTGCCCTTTCTGACGGCCATAGCCCTTCACCTCAGAGATGGTCATTCCCTTGATGCCAATCTCAGTTAAGGCGTCTTTTACATCGTCGAGCTTGAACGGCTTGATAATCGCTTGAATCTTTTTCATATTTTTCCCCTTCGTTGTTACGTTACAGAGTATATCCAACCTCGCCATGGGCAGTGACATCCAGACCCTGCGTCTCATCTTCGATATTTACTCGAAGACCAATGGTTGCGTCTATTACTTTCAATATAATAAAGGTCAGAACCACGGAATACGCGATGGCTGCCCCTGCACCAACTGCCTGGGTGAGGAACTGGCCCGAATTGCCGAAAAAGAGGCCATTGGCTCCATCAGGATTGGCTGCAGTTGAGGCAAAGAGACCAGTGGCCAGGGCGCCCCACAACCCTCCAACACCATGGATACCAACCACGTCCAGCGAATCATCATAGCCCAATCTGCCTTTGGCAAGTACGGCCATGTAACAGAGTACACCAGCCACACCACCCATGACAAGGGCAGAAATCGGACTGACAAAACCAGCCCCGGGAGTGATGGCAACCAGACCTACCAAGGCACCGGAGGCAGCACCCAGGATGGTGGGTCTTCCCTGTACCTTCCACTCGGCAAAGACCCAGGTCAGGAGTCCGGCACCGGTCGCCACCTGAGTGGTCATAAGAGCCAGAACGGCCACAGGACCGGCAGACAGTGCCGAGCCGGCATTAAAGCCGAACCAGCCGAACCAGAGCATCCCGGCACCCAGGACAGTCAGCGGCAGGTTGTGGGGATGCATGGCATCGCGGCCATAGCCTTTTCGTTTCCCAAGCATAAGTGCGGCAACCAGGGCTGCTGCTCCAGAGTTGATATGAATAACCGTACCACCGGCAAAATCAAGCGCACCCATTTCGCCAAGCCAACCACCCTGTCCCCACACCCAGTGACAGATCGGGAAATAGACAAAGGTTGACCAGCAGACGATGAAGGCCAGATAGGCACCAAATTTCATGCGTTCGGCTATGGCTCCGGTGATAAGTGCCGGGGTAATGATGGCAAACATCAATTGAAAGGCGCAAAAAAGCATGTCAGGAATGGTATCTGAGTACGGCCCAAGCCCAAGCCCCACGTTCTTCAATCCTGCAAAATCAAAATTTCCGACAAAATGACCAATATCCGGGCCAAAGGCCAGGGAGTACCCGTACAACACCCAAATTACTGAAATCACACCCAGGCAAACAAAACTTTGCATGGTGGTAGACAATACGTTTTTACTGCGTACCAGTCCACTGTAAAAAAGGGCCAATCCAGGCGTCATCAGCATCACCATTGCCGTGGCAACGAGCATAAATGCGGTATCTCCACTATCCATTCTACACTCCTTTGGAAATGTAATTTTACCGTTCTGGTTCAATCGTATGGATTGAACCAGCTGTTTATTGCAACCTTCTGATAAACTCCAGTTTTTGTCGGGTTCACCCACGGGCATAAAAGCGCAGCGTAACCCGGCACCCGTAACCCACCTCCATTCCTCAACCCCTAATTATAGGCGGTCTCTGAATGCTCTGTAGAATCCAGTCCGACAACTTCTGCATCCTCAGCTACCCTGAGTCCCATGGTGCTGTGAATAATCTTCAATAAAATCCAGCTCACAACCAGGGTATAGGCTCCAACAACCACGATCCCGAATGCCTGCCTGCCAAGCTGGGCAGCATTGCCAGCCAGCAGCCCGTCCACGCCTCCTGGATTGACCGCGGTGGAGGCAAAGATACCAAGACAGAGAGTCCCGATGGCACCCCCCACTCCGTGAATCCCGACAACGTCCAGGGAATCATCAAGTTTTAATCTGCCTTTGAGGTTGACCGCTCCGAAACAGACCACACCGGCAATGACACCGATAATAATTGCTGCATTGGGCCCGACAAATCCGGCTGCAGGCGTTACTGTCGCCAGCCCGGAAATGGCCCCTGAGGCAGCACCCAGAGTGGTGGCCTTACCCTGGGTGATCCATTCCATGACCACCCACATGAACATTCCAGCCATACCGGCAAGATGTGTGGCCACAAAGGCAGTGACAGCGACCTCATCTGCTGCAAGGGCAGAGCCGCCGTTAAATCCAAACCAGCCAAACCAAAGCAGACCTGTTCCGATGATGGTCATGGGCAGACTGTGGGGCATGAAACTCTGCCTGCCATATCCGCGCCTCGGCCCAATGACCAGCACGGCTGCAAGGGCTGCCGCTCCGCAGGTCACATGGACCACCAGACCGCCCGCAAAGTCCATAACACCCATACTTCCAAGCCAGCCGCCTTTTCCCCAGACCCAGTGACAGACAGGGTTGTACACCAGAATTGCCCAGAACAGGGCGAAAATCAGAAACGGGACAAAACGCACTCGTTCCGCAAAGGCACCCGTGATCAGGGCAGGCGTAATGACGGCAAACATGCACTGGTAGACCATAAAAAGTGTTTGCGGAATGGTGGTCGCATAATCCGGGCTTGGTGCATTGGTCACACCATTGAGCGCAAACCAGGAAAGATCGCCAACAAACCCACCGATATCCGGGCCAAACGACATGGAGTACCCCAGGTAAACCCATTCCAGTGAGATCAGGGCAATCATGAAAAAACTCTGCATGATGGTCCCCAGGACATTCTTGCCCCGAACCATTCCCGCATAAAAAAGAGCAAGTCCCGGTGTCATCAATAACACCAGTCCTGCTGCCGCCAAAATAAAGGCGGTATCCGCACCGTTAATCATTGTTCTCCTCCGTAAAAAAAACAGCCCTCCAGGATCTCCCAATCCCGGATAAACAGAAAATGGATGCAGATTTGATTCTCCCGATCCCACCTGCATCCAAAAATTTCATCCACTTCCCTTCCTCACCTCCTGACTTTTCTCTACATGTCAGGGAAAGAAGCATTACATCACCATTACAACAGTCATGCCAGAACACGATTTTAGTGACAACATACCGACAAACTGGGCTTCTTTGCTCAAACAGGAAAAATAGCGACGCGAAAAATAATACATTTTTGCAATATTTTGACGTAAACTTTCCATTTTTGTTGTTTCTCCACATTTCAGCCAACAGCCTGAACAATGGGATTTTCCAAAAAATTGTTCTTGTCGTAAAACAGGTCATGCGGCTAATTATTTTACATTTATCGAGACGTAGGCTATTCTAAAAAAAGAATCTCTAAAAATATCCATTCAGCCAAGATCACAGCAACCCCCATGAAAATAGAGGGACAACAGTACCGGACCATCTGGCCGGATCCAGCCGACAACAAGCGCATCCTGATCATTGACCAGCGACAGCTTCCGCACAAATTTGTTATCGAACCCTTGACCAGTCTGGACGACGCAGTGACGGCCATCCGCGACATGCACGTGCGGGGAGCAGGCTTGATCGGCGCCACTGCCGGTTTCGGTATGCACCTTGCCGCAGCCCAGGCCCTGCCCGGTAAGATCGATGAAACCCTGGAGGAAGGAGCTGAGCGCTTAGATAAAAGTCGGCCCACGGCAAGAAATCTGAAATGGGCCGTAGAGAGGATTCTACGAGCGTCCAGGCAGGGGAAGGATGAAGCGGAGAAGAAAAAAATCGTTTTTGCCACAGCTTGTGCCATAGCAGATGAGGATGCTGCCTTCTGCAAGGCCCTGGGTGAACACGGTGTGAAGATTATAGAGGAACTGAGCAGGGCCAAGGGAGGAGAGACCGTTAATATTCTCACCCACTGCAACGCCGGATGGCTGGCCTTTGTCGATTACGGCAGTGCCACAGCCCCCATCTATGCTGCCCGAGATGCCGGGATCAAGCTGCATGTCTGGGTTGACGAAACCCGCCCCTGGAATCAAGGGGCCAGGCTGACCGCCTGGGAACTGCAGCAGGAAGGGATAGACTGCACCCTGATCACCGACAACGCAGGCGGCCACCTCATGCAGCAAAAGATGGTGGACATGGTTATCGTGGGGACTGACCGCACCACCCATACAGGGGATGTGGCCAACAAGATCGGTACCTACCTCAAGGCATTAGCCGCACAGGACAACAACATCCCCTTTTATGTGGCCCTGCCCTCATCAACCTTTGACTGGGAACTGGACCATGGAAGTGACATCCCCATTGAAGAACGTTCCGGCGACGAGATCACAACTATCAGTGGGTTAACAGGAAACGGTGTCATAGAGGCTGTGCAACTGACCGCTCCCGGGATCCGCGCAATTAACCACGGTTTTGACATTACACCGGCCCGCCTTATAAGCGGCCTTATCACTGAAAGAGGCGTTGTGGCGGCTGAAAAAGAGGCCATTCATCGACTCTTTCCGGAAAAATCATCTCATGATGAAAAGGAGTAACAACGGCAATGGTAAACGGTGAAAAAAGACAATTCATTCGACTGGACTCGCTGCACCTGCTGGACTACCTGATCATTGACCAGGAGGGGAGGCAAACCACCTATTCCATGGGGAGGACCCTCGACGTCAGCAACAACGGCCTGAAGCTGGAGACCACCCAACCCATCAGCCCGAAGGACACCCTACTCATCACCATCGGCCTGGAAGACGATCTGATTGACCTTGTCGGCGAAGCGAAGTACTGCAAGGAGAAAGCGAACCGCTATACCACGGGTATTGAATTTTCAGACATCAGCGATGAGGGCAGACGGATATTTGAGAAATACACCGAGGCCTTTAAGGAACAGTTCAGCTAAAACCAAAGAAAGGGGTAAGCGGTGGTTTTGTTGTCGGGTTCCACCCCACAACGAGGTACAAGCGCTTCGCTTTTATGCCCGTGGGTGAACCCGCCTCACTCCTCACTCCTGCCCCGATCACTCACTTCACTCCTGCCGGCCGTAATCATCGTCAAAACGGACGATATCATCTTCCCCCAGATAACTGCCGTTCTGCACCTCGATCAGCTCCAGCTCCATGACTCCCGGGTTTTCAAGACGGTGCCTGACACCTGCCGGAATATAGGTTGACTGGTTCTCATGGAGGAGAAAAACCTTTTCCCCGTTGGTGATGCGGGCGGTACCGGAAACCATCACCCAATGCTCATGGCGATGGTGGTGCATCTGCAGTGAGAGTTTTGCTCCCGGGTTAACGGTGATCCGTTTAATCTGATACCTGGGCTGCAACTCGAGCACCGTGTAACTGCCCCAGGGACGATGTACGGTGCGGTGGAGCTTAAATTCCCCTCGCTTGGTTTTTTTCAATTGAGTGACAATTTTCTTCACGTCCTGGGCTCTTGAAAGAGGTGCAACCAGCACCGCATCCGAGGTCTCCACCACCAAGGTATCTTCCAATCCCACTGTCGCAACCAGGGTATCTTCCGCACGGACCAGGCAGTTTTTGGTGTCCTCCATGAGCACATCACCCTGGCTGACATTTCCGTTCTCGTCCTTGGCCGAAACCTCCCATAAGGCATGCCAGGATCCAATATCACTCCAGTCCAGATCAGCAGCCACCACAGCAGCCTTATCCGTCTTTTCCATGAGTGCGTAATCAATGGAGTCGTTGGGACACCTGGACATTGCCTCTTTGTCCAATCTGAAGAATTTTTCATCCTTATGTCCCTGGAGAACTGCCTCTCGCATGCAAGCGAGCATCTCAGGGGCCAACCGTTCCATCTCCTCTCGGAACGTCTTGATGGAAAAGGCAAACATCCCGCTGTTCCAGAGATAGTTCCCCTTGCTCAGGTAGGATTTTGCCGTTTCCAGGTCCGGTTTTTCCTGGAACGAGCGGACACTACTCCCTTCGCCCTGCTCAATATAGCCGTATCCTGTTTCAGGATGCTGAGGATCAACACCGAATGTCACAATCTGCCCTTCCGCAGCCAGGGTCACGGCCTTGTTCACCACCTCGCTAAAGGCCTCTTTTCTGAGAATCAGATGATCTGCAGGCAGTACCAGGAGTATGGTATCTTCATCTGTTTCTGTGGCGCAATACTCCACGGCCCCGCACACTGCCGGCGCCGTATTTCGACCAACCGGCTCCAGGAGAATTTTATAGTCCAGGTCCAGATCAAGGGCATCAACCTGACTGCGGGTAATAAAGCGGTGTTCCTCCCCCACCACCAGGAGCGGGGGCAAGACTTCTACCAGCTGACAGACCCGAAGCACAGTAGTCTGCAGCAATGATGTCTCATCAATAAGCCTCAGCAACTGCTTGGGATAGAGCTCTCGAGACAGGGGCCACAGCCTGGAACCGGTTCCACCGGCAAGGATCACAGGTTGAATCTTTTGCATACTTTTTTACCCTCGTAATATATTTTCATCCGGTTAAGCTTTTTTGTCTGGTTAGCGAAGCACTTGTACCCCCTTGCGGGGTGAAACTCGACACCTGCTTCTATTCTCATTCAGTCCCGGATAATCTGCAACAACTCTTCGGTCTTTTTCCTGAGCAGCTCCGGATTTCCACGGCTTTCCACATTGAGTCGCAGCAGAGGTTCAGTGTTGGACTTCCTGACATTGAAACGGAAATCAGGAAACGTCACGGAAAGGCCGTCAGTATACTCCCTTTCCCCTTCCTGGAATTGTTCTTTTATCCGTTTGATCACCTCATCCGGATCCTCAACAACGGAGTTGATCTCCCCGGATACCGGATACGCAGCCATACGTCGGGCAACCAGGGAGGAAAGAGAAGCTTTTTTGCGGCTGAGCAGAGAACAGACCAGGAGCCAGGGAATCATTCCCGAGTCGCAGTAGCCGAAATCCCTGAAATAATGATGGGCGGACATCTCCCCCCCATAGACTGCGTCTTCCTGGCGCATCCGCTCCTTGATAAAGGCGTGTCCGGTCCTGGTCATTACCGGTTTTCCACCCGCTGCGCGTACCAGTTCTTCCGTATTCCAGGTAAGTCGGGGATCGTGGAGGATCTTCCCTCCAGGTTCCTGGCTGAGAAGTTCCAGCGCCAGAAGGCCGACGATATAATAGCCTTCAATAAAATTTCCTTTCTCATCCCAGAAAAAACAACGGTCAAAATCACCATCCCAGGCAATCCCAAGATCAGCACCATGTTCCCGCACCAGCCGGGCAGTCTCTTCCCGCTTTTCCGGAAGCAGGGGGTTGGGCACACCGTTTGGAAAGGTTCCGTCCGGCTCATGATAGGCCTTAACAAAGGTAAAAGGCAGTTCCTGCTCCAGGAGATCAACCACTGCACCGGCGCAACCGTTTCCACTGTTTACCGCCAGTTTCAAAGGGGAGAGCTCTTCTTTGTTGATATAGCCAAGGAGATGCTGGATATAGGAGCCCTTTCCTTCCACTCTGCTTTCTTTCCCCTCAGTTTCTGCTGCCGCTGGGAGCGAGTTCCCAACAATCAGCTCTGCCATCTCTTTCAGGCCGAACTCTCCGGTGACCGGTCGTGCCCCCTTGGAGACAAACTTCATTCCGTTATAATCAGCAGGGTTATGGCTGGCAGTGACCACAATTCCACCGTCAACACCCTGACCTTCAAGGCTGAATGCCGCGTGATAGATCTCTTCTGTCCCGCACAGCCCCAAGTGCAGCACATCCACACCCGATTCCACCAGCCCCCTGGTCAGAGCTTCCACCAGTTCCAGACTGCTGAGGCGGATATCATGGCCGACTGCGACTTTGCGGGGATGAAACACGGCCGCATAGGCCCTGCCGATATCCCGTGCCAATCCGGGATTGAGTTCATCCGGCACCCTGCCCCGTATATCATAGGCCTTAAAACAGGCTGGAATCCTTGCACTCATCCCTTTTTTCCTTTATTCTCTATATTCTTTCGAAAAGGAGCGTTTCACGCACCTTTTTCCACAGCACAACAGATTGAAACATATCAAAAGTAATTGACTTTTTCAACAGAGAGCTCCATGAAAGGCATAATCCTCGCCGGCGGTTCCGGCACCAGGCTCTATCCACTGACTAAGGTTCTGTCCAAACAGCTGATCCCTGTCTACGACAAGCCAATGATCTATTACCCATTGTCCGTGCTCATGCTGGCAAACATTCGTGACATCCTGATCATTTCCACCCCTCACGACCTGCCTCAGTTCCAGGAACTCCTGGGAGACGGTTCCCACCTCGGCATTTCCATCAGCTATGAGGTGCAGCCTGCCCCGGAAGGACTGGCCCAGGCCTTTCTCATTGGAAAATCTTTTGTTGGTGATGACAACGTGGCCCTGATTCTGGGCGACAATATCTTTTTCGGCTCTGGCTTCTCCTCCGTCCTGCAAAAATGTGCCACCCTTTCCGAAGGCGGCCTGATCTTCGGCTACCCGGTAAAAGATCCGGAACGCTATGGTGTTGTCGAATTTGATGATGACAACAATGTGGTCGGCATTGAAGAAAAACCAAAACAACCAAAATCCAAGTTTGCAGTTCCCGGTCTCTATTTCTATGACAACGATGTCATCGCTATTGCCGAGGCAGTCAAGCCTTCCCCAAGGGGAGAACTGGAGATCACTGACGTCAACATGGAATACCTGCGCCAGGGTAAGCTTCGCGTCCAGCCGCTCAGCCGTGGTTTCTGCTGGCTTGACACCGGCACCCACGAATCCCTGCAGCAGGCTTCAAGCTATGTACAGGCCGTACAGGATCGACAGGGATTAAAGGTCGCCTGTATCGAAGAAATCGCCTACAGCCTTGGCTATATAGACACAGAACAGATGAAAACCCTTGCGGCAGACATGCTCAAGAACCAATATGGCCAGTATCTCATGGAAATAATCGCCGAAAAAGAATCAAACGACCTGTTCCAATGAAAATTCTTATCACTGGAGGCCATGGCCAGCTGGGCCATGATGTAAGCCAAGTCCTGAAGCGTAAGCACAAGGTTGTTCCCTGCAGCTCCCAGGAGTTGGACATCAGCAGTCAGGTAGCGGTTGATGCAGCCATAGCTGCCCTTCACCCGGATTTACTGATCAATTGCGCAGCGTATACGGCTGTGGACAACTGCGAAAAGGAAAAAGAGCTGGCCTGGAAGGTCAATGCAAGGGGCCCGGAAAATCTGGCCAGGGGGATGGAGGCCAGGGGCGGCAGACTCATCCACATCTCCACCGATTATGTCTTTGACGGCAACAAGCCCATGACAGAGAGCTACACAGAGGAAGACCCGGTTGGCCCGCTCTCAGAATATGGCCGCAGCAAGCTTGCCGGAGAAGAGGCAGTGACAGCTATCTCTTCGGATCACCTCATCCTCCGTACTGCCTGGCTCTATGGATGGCAGGGGAAAAACTTTCTCAAGACCATGCTCCGCCTGGCCCTGGCAAATCCATTCAGGGAACTGAGGGTGGTCAACGACCAATACGGCTCACTCACCTGGACCGCCACCCTTGCCCGACAGATCCAGGCCCTGCTGACTTCAGACCTGCAGGGTATTGCTCACGCCACGGCCGAGGGCGCATCTACCTGGTTCCAGGGTGCCTGTTATTTTCTTGAAGCCATGGAAGTCCCCCACAATCTGGTTCCCTGCAGCACCTCAGAGTACCCAACCCCTGCACACCGGCCAACAAATTCCATCCTGGAAAACAGGCGACTGAAAGAGGCAGGCGTCTCTGTCTTTACTCCCTGGCAGCAGGATATCGATAGTTTTGTCCGCCAACATAAAGAAGAACTGCTCCAGGAAGCCAAAGGCTGAAGGGAGCAGCTCCCATGGTGCATATTGACTAACTTCTTGGGTTTCACCTCTCAAGGGGGTACAAGCACCCCTCAGCCCTGATCGGAAAAGCCAAACTCCTCAATGAGTGAACTGATCGTTTTTTCGGCCTCGTCATCCAGATCCTGAATCTGAAACCCGGTTATATAAAAATCCGGATTATCATCCGGTCGACACCAACGACTGACCGCCCTAAAAATAACCTCATTATTGTCTGTAACCTCCTGCGGCAGCCGCATGCGCAGACGATACTCTTCATTCACGGCAACAGGCTCATCACTGAGCAGCATGAGTCCCTTGGGTGAGATGTCAATCAGGTGTCCCACCACCCGGCTGCTCATCCCGTCAAAAATTCGTAGATAAAAAACCAGGTGCTTGCGAATGGTTTGCCTCTGCTCTGTCCTTTTCTTTTCTCCTTCAGTCACGCGTCTCCTCCTTACTCAAGTCCCCTGCAGATCAATCTTGACCAGTTCCACATCTCCTGTTGCTCCCATGAGCTCCCCACAGATGACCACAACCCCTCTGATTCCAGGAATCTCCTTTGCCTTGTCAAGCGCCCTTGCCACTCCAGCCCTGCCGCCTCTCGCCTGCCCCACCTCATTTCCCAGTCGAGTAGCCGCTGCATCGGCAAGGGGAGTGGACGAAGCAATAACGGTCACTGAATCCGCCTCACCCAGGCTCAGAGAATGACCAACAGTTCCGGAGGATGTGCAGATGCCCACTGGCATCTGCCCTGGATCCAGTCGTATTCCCACCTTATAGTTCAAAGGGGACTCTCCGGCAAAAATAGCAACCGAACAATCACGGGAGCGCTGCAAAAAAATATCGCCGCCGTTTTCAACCATGACCTCCAACAGTCCCTGCTCCACTAGCCCACGCCCCACATATTCGGCCATGGCCCCTGCCACGGCAGCCATGGGGCCGACTCCGGCTTGGATTCCGGCAATCAGCATATCCCGCACCATTGGAGGCGCAGTTTTGTCCCGGGGAAGTGGATCAAGTGTTGCACAAAACTGGGGATACTTTACAATATAGCCTTCCAGCTGTGCCCGATACTGCAGAATAAGGGCCGTTGCCTGCTCTGCGACCTCTTTTTCTGCCAGGATATGAAGATCAGTTTCTTCGATCCGGACCTGGGTTGAGACCAGACCAGCCTGGGACACCAGTTGACGATACGTTCTTTTGGAGTAGGATTCCGGCTTCTTGCTTCTCTTGTGGGAACTCATAACGAATCTATTTGTCCGACTTAAGTGTCAAGAATTAAGCCCCATGGTAAGGAAAGCCATCAGGCCATCCATTGCTTAAATCTTAAAGCTACGACTCTTTATGCCATCTTCTCGAGATCTTGTCATTCTTTTTACACGCTATCCACAGCCCGGCAGATGCAAAACCCGGCTTATTCCAACGCTGGGCGATGATGCGGCAATCAAGATCCATCGACAGCTGGTCGCCCACATCCTGAACAAACTGAACGAGTCTATCATCCGCGACAACACGGAACTCTCAATTTACTATGACGGCGGCTCCCGGAGAGAGATGCGGGAATGGCTTGGCGGCAGCTACTCTTTTGCTCAACAAGAAGGAAAGGATCTGGGGGAACGAATGGCCAATGCGCTCATCCGGGGGCTGGAGCAGGGAAAGAACGTCATCCTTCTCGGGTCAGACTGTCCCGCTGTCACCACGTCCCTGTTACAAGAGGCACTGGATGCACTCAAGGAGCACGATATGGTGCTGGGTCCTGCCCATGACGGCGGCTACTACCTTATTGGACTGGCGCAAAACGTCTCTGAAGAGAGCTGTTGCCAGCTGTTCAAGCAGATCCCCTGGTCAACATCACAGGTCTTGGCCAAAACCCTTGAACAGGCAGAAAAACTTGGGCTGCATACCCATAACCTTCCAACATTCCATGACATTGACACAGCAGAAGACCTCAAACATTTCCATCATTATTCCCACCCTCAATGAGGCGCACAACCTTCCTCCACTGCAGCCCCTGCTGGGAATGGTCAGGGAATGCATTGTTGTTGATGGCGGGAGTACGGATGATACAATTAACGTCGCCCGCAGCCTGGGATTCCAGGTGGAGGAGTGCGCAGAAGGACGGGGAGCACAGCTGAATCTCGGCGCAGCCTGCGCTTCCGCGCCTCTGCTGCTCTTTCTCCATGCAGACACCCTGCTGCCTCCAGATTTCCCGCAAGCGGTCACGAACTGTATGGCAAATCCTGCTGCAATGGTGGGGGCATTTCGTCTGAGAGTGGAAGGAGGCGGGAGAGTGATGAGAGCTATTGTTCGAGGCGCCAATCTACGTTCACAGTTCCTGCAGCTCCCCTATGGAGACCAGGCCCTTTTCCTTCGCAAAGAGGTGTTCACTGAGCTTGGCGGCTTTCCGGAATTACCAATAATGGAAGACTATGTCTTTGTCAGAAAAGCAAAAAAAAGAGGAAAGGTGATCACCCTGGCGCAGGAGGTCACGACCTCGGGCAGACGTTGGCAGAGACTGGGTGCAATTCGAACGACCCTGGTGAACCAGCTGATCATTCTTGCTTATCACCTGGGGGTACCAGCGGAAAAACTGGTCTCATTCTATCGCAAGGGGAGGATTACTCTTCGGGAAACTTAGTGGGAACAAAGGGACGAACCATCTCCTCTAGAGATTCAGTTGCCTCCTTGGAGGAGATGGCCGGCTCTTTCTGCGAAAAGGCCTCTCGTATATTCTCATCCTTGATCAAACCACGAAAAACTTCTGTGGCCTGTTTCACATAGGGGCAGAGCTGACAGTTGCGAATCATCGAGTTTTCAGGGGCAAGAATCCCGGTCAGGACCATATAGAGCAGAACGACCAGCACTCCACCCTTGGCAAAGCCAAGTGCGCCGCCCAGAAGTTTATCGAACCAGCCGGCAACGGTCAGTTCCACCACTTTGGCCAAGCCCTTGCCCATGAGCATGGTCAGCACATAGGTGAACGCAAAGAGGATCGCATAGGAGGTCCAGAAAACTGCCTGGGGATTGTCTGTTATCCCTCGTAAAAACGGAAAGAGTTTGTCATGATACTGACCGGCAATGACATAGCCGATGAGCAGGGCAGCCAGGACCGTAATCTGCCGCAAAAAACCCACCCAAAAACCACGAAGGGTAAAGAGAAGCAGCAGTCCAATGATGACAAAATCATATCCGG
This sequence comes from uncultured Desulfocapsa sp., assembly GCA_964409855.1. GTDB lineage: Bacteria > Desulfobacterota > Desulfobulbia > Desulfobulbales > Desulfocapsaceae > Desulfocapsa. Next base: position 25,072 of record CAYPEU010000013.1, on the reverse strand, counting down.
TGAAATGAAAGGCACTATTCATTGACAATCCTTATTAAAAACAAACAAGCGGTTAAAAATTTCCTTACAACTTTAGATAGCAGGAACACTTGAAAATGCAAGGATTTAATTTGCACCCGGCCCCAGGCAGGAGCAAGGGATGACCTTTGACACCCTTCCTCCACACCTGTCAGCCCTTGGAAACAGCCTTTTTCCTGATTCCCTCCCCACTGTTGCCCTCTTGCCTTTGGCAGAACTGGAGGCGAAAAAACACTCCCTGGAACAGTGGCTGCACAAAAAAGAGCTGGAACAACTGGCAGACTATAACTATCCAAAACGGCAACAGGAATGGCTGGCCGGCAGGATCTGCGCCAAACAGGCTCTTCGCGCCTTTCTCCGCCGCTGTAAAAAAACAGTCCCTCTTCCTGAGCACAGCCGGTACAGAGTAGCAGCCGATGAATCCGGCCGGCCCTATTTTGCTCAGTTATCCGGAAGTTCCTTTCCTTTCCCCCAGCTCTCCATCAGCCATTCCAAATCTTTTGCTGCAGCCCTGGTCAGTACGACCCTTTGCGGCATTGATATCCAGTATCCGGCCGAGGGCCTGCGGCGCGTCAAAGAACGCTTTTGCACCGAGGAAGAGGAGCAGCTCCTACAAGAATCACTGCCCCACCTCTCACAATTGTCGAAGCTTACCCTGCTCTGGACTGGCAAAGAGGCCATCAAAAAGATGCTCAGCCCCCAGGGCATCCCTGGATTTCATGGGATACAACTGAACAAGATTAGAGCCGCAGGGAAGAGAGAGATGACCCTGCATCTTTCCCGGCTCCATGATAAAAACGATATTCCAGTGGCAGCAGCAATCCTCAACAATGGATATGGACTTGCCCTCTGTTGCCTCAGCTGAAACGAGCTGAACCCTTTTATTTTCCACTTTCAATGTTGAACTCTCCACTCCCATGCCAGAACTACCTGAAGTAGAAGTCATCTGCCGGGGCTTACAACCCCATCTCCTTGACAGGACCATCCTCGACATACGCTGTTCCGGTAAAAAGCTCCGTTCGCAGATAGACTGCCGGGAACTGAAAGAGGAACTCTGTGATGGAAAGATCGTGAGCCTCAGAAGAAGAGCCAAATACCTGGTCCTGAAGATGGCCAAGGGTTCCGGCCTCATCATTCACCTGGGAATGACCGGGAACCTGGGTATCTTCCCGCCAGGATCTCCGCAAAAGCCCCATGATCATGTCTGCTGGCAACTGGATAACAACACGGAACTCCGCTACAACGATACCAGGAGATTTGGATCCGTACGACTGCTCTCGGCAAAAAACGGCAGGGCAGAGGAGAACTCTTTCTTTTCCGCAACCGGACCCGAACCCCTGTCCCGCGCCTGTTCCATAGCCTACCTCATGCAACGGGCAAGTCGCCGCAAGCAAGCAATAAAGGCATTTCTCATGGACAGCCATGTGGTGGCCGGCATTGGCAACATATACGCCAACGAAACCCTGTTTCGAGCCCGCATCCATCCGCAACAGCCAGCATCGTCACTGTCCGCCAAACAATGGAAACGAGTATTGATTGTCCTGCGCAAAACATTGAACCATGCAATCGAATGCGGAGGTTCCACTATCAGTGACTTTGTCAACGCCTCGGGCGAGGGGGGCTATTTCCAGATGAATTTTCGCATCTACGGCAAGGCAGGAGAACCCTGCTCCAGCTGCAACACCCTGGTTGAAAAAATTCAGCTCAGTGGCAGGGCAAGTTTTTTCTGTCCCCGTTGTCAGGCAAAATTTATGTAACCGCCTACGGCTTGTTTATCAGCGCAGAAATGTATCGCACTTTTTATTTAAGAACAGGAGGCCAGGCCCCCATCCACGAGGTGAATACGTACCATTTCACCGCTTCTCAGCAGTCGCCTTCCTGCCGGACAAAAGATGTAACAGTTGGCGGGCTCGATTTGCCGGGTGGGACGCACCATGCACATCCCATTGTCAAAGAAAAGTCTTCCACTTTTCAGGCGAGGCAGTCCCCTTTTCCGTAAAAACAATTCTTCTGTTAAACATGCCTTGCTTTGGACTGGAGTACAGCGCTTGGCCCCCTGTAAGCGAAGCAGCGCTGGACGCAGCAACTCATTAAAGAGGAGGTGTACGGCAGGAGGTGGGCCTGGCATTCCGAAAAAGAGGCTCTTTCCCAGGAGTCCGAAAATTGTCGATTTCCCAGGTCGTAATCTGAGGGAACGATAGATCACCTGACCACCTATCCGGGAAAAGGCCTCTTCAATGAGGTCAAATTTACCTGGCCCCATGCCCCCTGTACTGATAATGACATCAGCCGCTGACTGATCAATTCCACCAAGGATCCGGCAGACTCCATCCAGATCATCTTCCACCATTCCCAAATCCTGCGGGATGGCCCCTGCCAGTCTGATCAGGCTCTGCAGCAGGTAGGGATTTGCAGAAAACTTTTGCCCGTCAGCCCTTCCACCAGCAGGGTCGACGAGCTCACTGCCGGTACAGAAAAAGTGTACCCGCGGTCTCTTTACCACAGGAAACGCATGATAACCGACTCCGGCGAGATCAATCTGGTGTTCCGGCCTGACTGAAGTTCCTTGGGAGACAATGACACGCCCCCTGGCTATATTGCTGCCCCGGGAATGGATAAAAAAACCGTCCTCTGCCAAAAAACGGAAAGGAACCTCCACTTCGCTCTCTGCAACCTGGCAGTACTCCTGGGGGACCACTCCCCGGCAACCTCTTGGAACCAATCCCCCGGTCATGATCCGCACTGCCTCTCCAGGCTGGAGACGAAACTTCCTGGTATCCCCGGCAGCAACCTCAGCAACGATCCGAAAGCAGGACTGAAGGTTTCCTTTTCCATCTTCTTTAGCTCTGCCAATACCATAGCCATCACGTAGCGACTGATCAAAACCAGGCAGGGGCGCAAGCGCTGGGAGCGAACGAGCAGGAAAACGATCCAGACACGCCCCTAAGGGGATTGTCTCCTCAGAGAGAACAGCACATTCTCTTAAAATCAAGCGCTGGGCTGTTTTTAGATCCACTCCCTGTTCCCTGTCTTTGTCCATATGCTTTTGCTTTTCTCAGCCGTAACCCTTCAGCCATACAACCAGGGTCCAGACCTCTTTTTCTTTAAGGTAACAATGTTGCTGTCGGATTACGCTGCGCTTTTTTGCCCTTAGGTGAACCGGACCTACTCAAGACCATGGATTTGCCTACTCTCTCCCCCATAAGACCTTAGGATATACCTGTTCAGCAGAACCCTCAAACAAAAAAATCGCTTCTGCGCCGCTGGCACAAAAACGATTTTTTATTCAGGCCCTGAAATCTTTCACGGCCCTGTATAGGAATGATGCTGTCTACACGGTAAGGTCATCACGCACGGTCTTACGCGGGCCGCCATGTCCGGCTGTGGACCAGTCACGAATGGGGGTGATGACTTCCATCTGGGCTGCCCGGTCAAAGGAACCGAGGCGATCGTGGATAGACTGCCAGACACACTCCACGTCCTTGTTAATTTCACATTTACCCTCTACGGAACCGCCGCAGGGACCATTCATCAGGCTTTTGGCACAGCGGGCAACCGGACAGAGTCCGCCGGTAAGATGGAGGATGCAGTTTCCGCAACCGGCACACTGTTCCGTCCATTCTCCCTGCTCTGCAGAACCACCGAAGAAGGTGGTATTCAGCGCTGGGTAGACCATAGTGTCCTTGCGCAGGTTGGAGATAAAATTGACCCCTACACCACAGGCAGTGGAGAGCACGGCATCATACTGTCCTTTCCACTGATCGATCTCATCGATATATTCGCGGTCACACTGTCGGACCAGGCTGCCAAGAGTAATCTCGACCTTTTTGCCCTCTTTTTTCATGCCAAGACGAATGAGTGAGGCCAGGATTTCTGCCTCCCGCTCCCCTCCAGCCGAACAGACAGTGACACATCCACGACAGGCCAGTACCAGGACTTTTTTACAGTCCTTCACCATTCCGATAATTTCTGCCATGGGTTTTCGTTCTGCAACAATCATTTCTTTACTCCACTCATATCTGATAGGGGACGTTGATCTTCCCTGTCTCTGGAAGATGCCTTTCAGCGCCTTTCAATCATATTTTTCATCTACCCTTTAAAAAGGACTTGGCCCAAGGTCACGAATCCGACTCTCCATCTCTTTTCCCTTTTCCACAAACTCGGGATGCAGGCCGCGGGGCAGGTGATACATCTCAACACGCTCACCTTCCACACCAAGCTCTTCCAAGGCTGCCCGAACAGCTGCAACCCGCTTAGCGGCACGAGCGGAGCCCTTTACATTGTGACAGCCATCTTCGGGACAGCCCACAACATAGACACCGTCCGCGCCATCTTCAAATGCCTGCAGCAGGGTGGTGACCTGCAGTTTTCCCGTACAGGGGACCCGTACCAGGTTGATGGTAGACGGAAAACCCAACTGTTGGAGTTTTTTTCCCTCTTCAGCACAGCTCTGCTGGGAGGTATAATGGCAACTGAAAAGGGTTATAGCAGGATCAAAACTCATCTCTATCCTCTCATACGTATCACATTCCGACCGGTTATGACAACCGACCCGAAGCAGTTCTCTCGTTAAACACCACAGGCGGCAATAAGCCGTTCATCCTGGGATTCATTAAGGGTAATGGCATTGGCCGGGCATTCTTCCACACAGATACCACAGGCCCGACACTCTTCCACATCAATGGTGGCCACGCCCAGTTTGTCGATCTTGGGGATATCCCAGGGACAGGTGCGCACACAGGTGAGGCAGGCCACACAAAGATCACGCTCCACCTTGGCCGCCTTGCCCTTTTCAATCAGCTCCTCTTCGCTCACATAGCCCTCTTTCAAGGCCAGCTTGGAGACAGCACCCATGATGTCGGCAAAACGGACATCCTGGGGACAGACAAAGACACAGGATCGACAGCCGGAGCAGTACCAGAACATGTCTGAACCGAGCAGCCGCTCTTTCATGCCCATGCGGATCATGTGAATAATTTTTCGTGGATCAAATTCGGGGATGGCCTGGCTGACCGGACAGATACCGCTGCATGCTCCGCAGGCAAAGCAACTGTTGAGGTGTTCTCCGCCAGGGAGCGAGGTAACTTCCCCGTTAAAGGCTGAATCGAGTGTAGTAGATGGCTTTCCCATGGTTTGACTCTTCTTAAGGTTCCAGCGATGACCAACACTTCCTGACCACCACGTTAACTGATACTTTTCATCAATGAAATTTATTAATCTACTGGAAGAGGAGCTTTTTGTCAACAAAATGAAAGAGCGAAGGAGTGCATCTTCAGCTCCGTTCAGCGCCAGGCCCACATCCCCCCTCTTTTCCCTTGACTTTGGTGGAAAGTTACACAATAACCAGATTCAAAACAGACCCTTTCTCTTTCTCCCACCAAACAAACGATATGCAATCAACGAATAAAGAACTTGTTCTAGATAGTCAGACTATACAAAATCGTGTCCAGGAATTGGGCAGGGAAATCAGTCAGGATTATCAGGACAAGGATCTTCTGGTGATCGGCGTACTCAAAGGCGCCTTTATTTTTATGGCCGACCTGACCAGAGCCATCTCCCTGCCGCTGGCCACCGACTTCATCCAGGTCTCTTCTTATGGCGGCAACTCTACATCTTCAGGGAAGATTACCCTGGTAAACAGTCCCAGCCACTCAATCGAGGGGCGTCATGTCCTGCTGGTGGAAGACATCATTGATACAGGGCTTACCATGCTGTGGCTGGCCGATCATTTTTCAGACCAGGGAGCTGCCTCGGTCCGTATCTGCTCCTTCATCGACAAGGCTGAACGTCGTGAGCATCAGGTCACCATTGACTATCTCGGCTTTGCCATTCCTCAAGGATTTCTCATTGGCTACGGCCTGGATTTTGATGAAAAATACCGCAATCTTCCCGAGATCTATCACCTCAACCCCTGAGGAATCACCATGAGCAGAAAATCCATTGCAGTCATCCTCTCCGGCTGCGGCCATCAGGACGGAGCTGAGATCCATGAAGCAACGCTTACCCTCTGGGCCATCCACAAAAACGGTGCTGAGTACCAGTGCTACGCCCCGAACATCCCGCAGTACCACGTCCTCAATCACCTCAACGGCAAGGAGATGAACGAGCAGCGAAACGTATTGATCGAGTCGGCCCGGATCGCCCGAGGCAATGTTCTCGATCTGGCAGAGTTTCAGGCCGACAACCACGATGCCCTGGTGATCCCTGGCGGTCTGGGAGCGGCAAAAAATCTTTCCAGCTACGCCTTTGATGGCCCATCCTGTCGGATTAACGGAGATGTGGAAAAAGCAATCCTCAACATGGCTGAACAGAAGAAACCCATAGGTGGTCTCTGTATTGCCCCGGCCCTCCTTGCTCGAGTCCTGGGCAACGTCACCGTAACCATCGGCCAGGATCCGACCACTGCGACCAACATCGAGACCATGGGCGCAGGCCACACCAGCACCCTGCATGGGGAGGTCGTGGTGGACAAAGAGCATAAAGTAGTCACCACCCCCTGTTATATGTTGAACTCACGGGTGGATCAAATTGGGGAAGGGGCAGACAGGCTGATCAAGGAAGTGCTGCAATTAGCCTAAAAGAGAGATCCTGCACGGAGAGTGGTTGAGCAACGCCTTCAACGCGCCACTCTCAACGCTCAATTATTTTCCCAGGCAAAACTGTTCAAAGATCACGTCCAGGACGTCTTCGGTGGTGGTGATGCCGACAATGGCGTTGAGCTGATCCAGGCAGTCCTGGAGATCAATGGCAAGCAGGTCGCTGGTCATCCCTTCCCGCAGTCCCTGCCTGAGTCTAACAGCGGCATCATTTGCCCGCTGCAGGGCATCTTTATGCCTGATATTGGGAGCACAGCCCTCCTCCTCCCACTGTGTCCTGTCCCCGGTCACTGTGCTAAAGATGGCCTGTTTTAACTCCTCAATACCGCGCTGCTGCTTGGCAGAGATCTGCAGCAGAGCATGGGATTCTTTTGCCTGGCCAAGGGAGGCAATATCAAGTTCCTGGTCAGCAAGATCTATTTTATTGGCAACCAGAAGCAGGGGTTTATGACGAACAGCAGCAAACAGTTGTTGATCAGCTTCCTCTACTCCTCTTTGTGCATCCAGCATAAAAAGGACCAGATCGGCCCTATCGATCTGTTTTCTGGCACGCTGTATGCCCATCTCTTCCACCTCACCAGCGTCCTGACGGATACCGGCGGTATCGACAATTCGTACCGGGACCCCTTGAATATCAAGATATTCCTCAATGGTATCACGGGTAGTGCCGGGAATGGCAGTGACCAGGGCACGTTCTTCCTGGAGCAAGGTGTTGAGCAGGCTGGACTTTCCCACGTTGGGTAACCCGACAATGACCACGGAGATACCTTCACGGAAGATCCTGCCCTCCTCAGCCTGGCGAAGAAGGTGTTTCAGCGGTGCGATAACCTCATCAGTCACTTTGCTGCTCAAAGCAGAGTGATCTACAATCTCCACATCCTCATCAGGAAAATCAATGGCCACCTCAACCACGGCCCGCATGCGCACCAGAGAACTGCGGATGGTATCAACCCGCTCGTAAAGAGTGCCGCCAAGCTGGCCCAGGGCCAGATCCATTCCCTTCCGAGTCCTGGCAGACAAAATATCAATGACCGCTTCAGCCCTGGTCAGATCTATTCTACCGTTCAGAAAAGCAAGTTTGGTGAATTCTCCCGGATCAGCCAGACGGACGCCAAGGGAAACCAGCAGCTCCAGAACGGCCTGGAGCACAAGAAAATTTCCGTGGCAGTGGATCTCCACCACATCCTCACGGGTGTAGGTCTTTGGTGCAGCCATAAAAACGGCCAGCACTTCATCAAGGATCTTGCCTTTCTGGGGATGGACGATATGCCCGTAATAGAGACGGTGGCTGTCAAAGGAACAGCCCTTGTCCCTGGCTTGAAAAATTGTCTGCAGATGGGACAGAGAGTGGGGGCCGCTCATACGGATGACCCCAATTCCCCCGGAACCGGGGGGGGTGGAGATAGCTGCAATGGTATCGCTTTCCATCATCAGATAACCTTAGCGCTTCATCGAAACATGATCAAGAGAATGTCGAAGTTCAACATTCTCCTTAAATTATGAAAACAAAGCTCCAAGCCTGCCTCTCAGGAATCACTATTTTCCTTGGGCTTGTTTCCTCTTCCCCGCTTCCCTCTTCCGCCCGAACGTTTTCCGTTGTTAGGCTTCTTCCCTTTGCCCGGTTTATAGATAAGAATTTTTTTAAACAACCCATCACCCACACTGCGGGAGCGGATCTCCTTATCATCCTGCAGGGCCACATGAACAATGCGTCGCTCCGAGGGATTCAGCGGAGGAATAGCCTGTGTCTTTCCATCTTCCTTGACAAGGGCTGCAAGCTCTTTGGCCCGCTCCATCAGTTCAAGCTTCCGCTTTTCTCTGAATTCGCCAATATCAATAGCGAGACGCACCTTTTCTTCGACCTTCCTGGCAATCAGCTTTCTCAGGAGATACTGCATCGAATCAATGATCTTGCCCTCCTGCCCGGTGAGCGCTTCTTCATGCTCGCCATTGACCTGACAATGTACGGTGGCCCCATCGAGTTCTGCCGTCACTTCAGAGGGAAAGCCCATCAAACGAAGAAGCTCGGAAAGCTCCTGGCGCACCGTCTCCACACTCTCCGGTCGAATCTCACGGGGAGGTTGCGGCGGCGTACTCTGTCTGCCCTTTGTCTCTTCAACCTTAACGTTGTTCGCTTCTTTCTCTATTTCCTTGACTGGTTCAGGCGAGGCTGCCTCCACTGCTTCCTCAGGAACCGGCTCAAGAACGGTAATCGCTTCCTCCTGCTCCTCATTGTTGGTTGCCACGGAAACAGTCTTTACCGCAACTCTGATATGGGCTTTCTTACGAATGAGTCCGAAAATTCCCATGGATCCGGTTTCAACAATCTCGATTTCCAGCTCTTCCTGGGGAACCTGCATTTTTTTGCAGGCCTCCCTGATGGCATCAGTTACTTCCTTTCCAAAAAAATCTTTCTTTCCTGAAGACATTGCTATTCCTCATGGAGACTGCCGGCATTGCAGGAGACATCGCTTCCCGATGCTGACATAGTTAACTTATATTGAACCCTGCCTCGGTTTATATTTTCTGGCGGTTAATGATCTGCTGCTGCAAAATGGCAAGCAGGTTATTAACAAACCAGTACAGGACCAGACCGGAGGCAAAATTGACAAACATAAAGGTAAAAAGGATGGGCAAAAACATCATGATCTTTGCCTGGGTTGGATCGGCAGTGGTCGGGGTCATCTTCTGCTGCAGGAACATGGATCCACCCATGAGCAGAGTCAGGACAGGAATCCCACCGAGGTAGGGAATATCAATACCGATGGGAAGACGATCCGGAGAAGAAAGATCACTGACCCAGAGCATGAACGGTGCATGACGGAGCTCAATACACATGAGCAGCACCTTATACAGGGCAAAAAAGACCGGTATCTGGAAAACCATGGGCAGACAACCGCCCAGGGGATTCACCTTGTAGGTCTTATAGAGGTTCATCACCTCCTGGTTCATCCTGGTGGGATCACCTTTGTATTTCTCCTTGAGCTTCACCATCTTCGGCTGCAATTTCTGCATGTTTTTCATGGACTTCATCCCCTTCTGGGTGATGGGCCAGAAAATCGCCTTAAAGAGGATGGTGACCAGGATGATGGCAATACCGTAATTCTTGAAAATTCCGAAAAAGACATTGAGCAGCCAGAGAGTGGGCTGGGCTATGACATCAAACCAGCCGAAATTGAGCGCCTTATTGAGGTTTGAACCAACAGATTTCAGGATATCAAGCTTCTTGGGACCGAAATAGAGCTTGTAGGTGTAGACTTTTTCTTCTCCAGGCTGCAGGGTATCAAGAGCGCTGCTCACCCTCATCCGCACTCCGTCTTCACCAACCCCGCGCATGGTTGCGGAAACAACACTGTCACCCTGGGGAAGAATGGCACACATAAAATAGGTCCCCTCATAGGCAACCCAATCCATACGACCATCAACGGTCTTGGGACCGTCTTCGTAGTCATCGGAATCCATTTCGGTGAGGGACTCGTTCATGTAGTAGGCAGGCCCCACAAAGAGAAACTGACTCCCGGCGCCGGTCTCCCTGAATGGCTGGTTGAACTGGTGCAGTTCAGCCGTTCCCTGCAGGACGCCCGGAGAAACGTTTTTGACCCGAACAGCCAGCTCCATGAGATAACTATCCTTATTAAAGGTATAGACACGCTCAATTTCCAACCCGTTACCAACACCCTTCATCACCAGGCCACCCTTGTTTCCCTGAAAAGGAACTTCAGTGACTGTGGCCTCATAAAATGTGGCGGTCGGAACAACACTGCCCCAGGAGAATTCAAGGGGCAATCCATCCTTACCGTCCACCTTCACCAGCTGCATGCCGGGTGAATCATCGGCTAGGGTCTCCTTATAGTCTTTCAGGACAAAACTCTTGATGGCCCCGCCATCTTCGGTAAGGAGTGCCGTGTACTGATCGGTGTCTACGGTCACTGTCCTGGCCTCGCGATCAGGACGCACCATTTTCTCTGCTACAGCCTGCGACGGCTCGGCAACCACAGCTGCTATCTCACTCTTCTTTTCCTGGTCCACAGCTGGAGGTGCGGTCTCTACCTGTACTGCATCAACAGGCTCGCCGCTCTCGGTCGGACCAAAACCCACGAAAAAATACTGATAGCCGATAAGGATCAGAAAGGAGACAATGATTGCTAAAAAAGTTCTATAAATATCCATGCCATTACCATGTTGAAAAAATAACGCTGCTACGGTGTCAGCGTCTGAGTATTACACTTCTTGTTTCCTCTTTGCCCACCACAGTCTTCCTGACATCCACTCCCGGAAACCGGTGGTACAGGATCATTGCCCCCATCACAGAACGGGTGACATCGTACAATTCGGCCAAGGGCCAGAAGAAGCCCACGCCAGGTGCCATGACTCTCAATGGCCTCAATGGCGTAGCAGGAACAGGTAGGGGTAAAACGACAGCTGGGAGGAAGAAGCGGAGAAAGGAAATAACGATAACCCCGAATCAGACCGAGGCAGATCCTCTGTATCAGCAGACGGATCTTCACTGGAAAAAAGAAATCCTCAGCAGGCTGAACCACTGTCTCTTCACAGCAGTTCTCACACACTTAATTTGGGATTGAAGGTGTCGCACATTCACGCTTAGGCTCGTCTATCCCGGCAAAAAAGCAGGGATCAAATTCCTAGGTTTGCCACAGAGGAGGAAATATCAGCAGGGGTCTTAAGGGAGAAATCTGGACGGACAGCAAAAATGATATCAGCACATTGAGGATAAAGGGTTCTTTGCAGGCGAAAAGATTCACGAATAATTCGTTTTATTCGGTTCCGCCTAGCAGCCCCTTTGAGCTTTCTATGGATGCTAATACCGATTCTATTGTATCCCAGTTCATTGGGACAGGAAATAAGGGAAAACCCTTTTCCCCGATAACGCTTCCCCTGCCTGTAGACCTTTTCAAACTCCCAGCCCTTACGTACCAGGGCAGTTTTCGGGAGTTTTAACCTCGGCAACGTTATCAGGCGGAGAGACGCTTGCGCCCTTTTGCACGACGGGAATTCAGGATTGCACGACCGGCACGAGTGGACATCCGAAGACGAAAACCATGGGTACGCTTACGTTTGAGATTGCTTGGCTGAAAAGTACGTTTACTCATTACTTACTCCTTGTTCGCACAGTGGTGCGGATTTCGTAACAGTTTACCGGGCCATATTGTAACAGAGATTCGCTGCTGTCCCCGGTCTTCTTTGCCCTGCCCAATCTATCTACTGAATCTCCACTATTCGCAGGGCGCAAAACCAACAAAAGAATTACATTAACCATATTCGCCTGCCGGTGTCAAACACTTTCGATTTTCCTGCCCTGCAGCTTGCACAAGCAAAAGTCCTATGCTACTCTTTCTCCTGATCCTGGAAGAATAGATCCAGGCAGAAGGCCAAGGGCAGAAGAGGCCCCGCAGGAAATGGACTTGGAGGAGCGAAGCAAACAGCGACGCCTCCCCTCAACATTTCAATGTGACGATAACTTTATTTCTTTTACTTCCACCTTTAGCTTTCAGCCTAACCAGCTGACGTCATGGATCCAAAAACAACTTACAGCGACCTCGACTGGCACATTCTTTGGCAAAACGCGCGGAAAAAAAAGTCGTGGACAGCCAAAGGGTCTGCCGACTGGGACAAAAAGGCTGTCGCCTTTGCGGCCAGAAACAGGGACTCCCCCTACGTCAATCTTGTTCTGCAGCATCTGCCGCTGGACAAGGACATGTCTGTCCTGGACGCCGGATCAGGACCGGGCACCCTTTCCATCCCCCTGGCCCGACAGGTCCGGTCAGTCACGGCCCTTGACTATTCCCGCGGCATGCTCGATGTCCTGGAAGAGCTCTCCAGGAAACAGGGCCTCGACAACATCACCACTGTTTTTGGCTCATGGGAAGATAATTGGAAAGAACTGGGCATCAAGCAGCATGATATCTGTATTGCCTCACGGTCACTGAGTGTCGACAACCTGAGGGCAGCCCTGCGCAAACTCAACTCCTACGCCAAACGCCTTGTCTTCATTGCCGACCGGATCACACCCACCCCCTTTGACCCTGAGGCCTTCCGTGCCGTGGGCAGGCCTTTTCGCTCAGGTCCCGACTATATATACACAATCAACACCCTGTACTCCATGGGCATTCACCCCTGTGTCGATATCATCAGCCTGGAGCCGAAGGCCTGTTTTGCTTCCATGGAAGAAGCACTCAATTCCTACCGCTGGATGTTCAAGGACCTTACTGCGAAGGAAGAAACTGGACTCAAGGAGTATATCCTGGACAACAGCCACTCAGGAGAGAGTGGCGAACTCATTGTCAACCGGTCTCATCCACCCCGCTGGGCACTGATCTGGTGGAAAAAAGAAAATTGACGGCTCAATAAAAATTCTTCACATGCTTCGTTGTTGCGAGTTTTTTTGTTTAGTCATCGATAATTTGTGTTTTTAGGAAATCATCAAGAGTAAAGGCAGGTATGCATTTTTCTTCCATCGCTCATGTCATTGGAGTACTGCTTGTTGTTACCGGCAGTTCCATGTCGCTGCCCATAGCCTGCTCCCTCTATTACCAGGGAAATGATCTTTATCCTCTCCTCTATTCCGCCCTTGTCACACTTGCAGTAGGGCTTCCTCTTCACTGGTTCTTTAGAAAAAACAATGCATTAAACATCAAGGATGGCTTTTTTATTGCTGTGAGCGGCTGGATCTTTGTCTCAGCTTTTTCCGCCCTGCCTTTTATGCTTCATGGGTCAATCCCTTCCTTTACCGATGCCTTTTTTGAAATGATCTCCGGCTACACAACAACCGGGGCCACCATTCTCACGGATATTGAAGTACTCCCCCATGGCTTGTTGTTCTGGCGAAGCCAGACCCACCTCCTTGGTGGAATGGGGTTTTTAACCCTTGTAATTATTTTTCTCCCCCATGGCATGGGCGGCTTACGTCTCTTTCGAGCCGAGTCGAGTCCGGGCCAGGTCATTACCAAGGAAAAATTCAAACCCCGCAACCGGGACACCATGGTCAGGCTCTGGTGGATTTACATTGCTCTCAACCTCCTCCAGGTCCTCCTCCTCGCTCTCGGTGGGATGTCTCTTTTTGACTCCCTCTGTACCGCCTTTGGTACTGTCTCCACCTCTGGCTATTCCCCGAAAAATGCAAGCATCGGCCACTACAACAGCGCCTATCTTGATTGGATTACCACCCTCTTTATGTTCATCGGCGGCTTAAGTTTTGTCCTGTTATATCAGCTAGCGAGAGGAGACAGCAAGGCCTTGCAAATCAATACCGAAATCCGCTGGTACATAGGATTTCTCCTCTTCTTCTGCGGTGCGATCACCCTGATACTCTGGGCAAAGGGGACGTATGCCAATATCATCGATGCCCTCAGATACGGGACATTTCAGGTCATGTCTCTTCTCACCACCACAGGTTTCAGCACTGCCGATTATGAACAATGGCCCCAGTCAGCCCAGATGCTGCTCTACATGGTATGCTTTATCGGGGCCTGTGCCGGTTCCACCACCAGCGGTATAAAAGTTGTCCACTACGTCATCATCTGTAAATACATGTACTCGTCCATACGGAAGATTTTCTTTCAACCCATGGCTGTGGTTTCGATCAGGCTCAATGGCCGAACACTGGATGACGATATTATAAGCCTTGCCCTCTGCTACTTTATAATCAATATCTTCATGATACTGATCGGCGGCTTTGTCATGACCCTTACCGACAACATGGACTATACCACGGCCATGAGTTCGATTATTGCTTCGCTGATGAATATCGGCCCCGGATTCGGGGCAATAGGACCTACGGAGAATTATGGTTTTATCTCAGACACCGGTAAATGGTTTCTCTCCTGGAATATGCTGGTTGGCCGCCTGGAGATGTTTTCTGCCCTGGTGCTCTTCTTCCCTTCCTTCTGGAAGAAGTAATGACTTGTAAAAAGTTACCTGTCCCTGGTTACGTCAAAAATAATTCCCGTACATCTTTCAGATGCAGAGAATCGCAGATGACGATGGCTCTGTCTCCGGCATGAACGTGGGTTTCGCCCACTGCTGTTTCCCATTTGCCGTCCCGAAAGACAGAGCCGACAATGATATGGTTGGAGAGCAGCTTATCCAGTCTGGCCAATGGCTTCTTCGTTATGGGAGACCTTGGAGCGGCGATCAGATCAACTACTTCGGCATCAAAACCGTGCATGTGAGAAACCGACAGCAGCTCGCTTCTCCTGATAAAGGTAAATATTTCATTTCCTGCCAGGATTTTCTTATTGATGGCAATGTCAGAACCGCTGGTGGAGGCCAGAACCACATACTCCTCTTTATTTACAAGAGAAATAGTCTTACTCTGGTGTTGATTTCCCCCCTGGGTCTCAACAAGATGCTTCACCAGCATACTGGTCATGATATTTGTTTCATTCTCTCCGGTTGCCGCAATAAAGGTGTCCATATCAGCAAGACCAGCCGCATTCAGGACATCCTTGTCTGAGCCATCTCCAAGCAGCACCTCTGTATCGGGCAGCATTGATGACAGTTCTGCGGCCCGCTCTTCGTCTTTTTCCAACAACTTGACCCGCACAGTCCTGCCCAGCAGCTGGGCAATCCGGCTGCCTACCAATCCGCCGCCTATGATCATCACCCGCAGACGATGTTGCTTTTTTACCCCTGTTAACTCCATCAGCCGGGGTAACTCCTCGGTTCCTGCCATGATCAGCACCTGATCATGGGGCAGAATCTCAGTCTTGCCGGTGGGGATAATCGTGCTGATCCCCCTGGCTACGGCCACCACCCGGAAAGAAAAGTCTTTATAGTCCCTGGCAATTTCAATCAGTGTTTTATTGGCAAGCGGGGATTCCTCATCTATTCGGGCTCCCATGGCCTGCATTTTTCCAAGGGCAATATCGATAATTTCATCCCCTGCTGTTCGCTTGATAAGGCGGACAATTTCCTGGGCAGCCAGCTCTTCGGGATGGATGAAGAGATCAACCTTTAAATCTTCCGCCCTTACCAAAGAATCTTCATGGCCATACTCCAGGGAACGAACTCTGGCAATTTTTTGTTCGATGCCGAAACCATCAGCAATCATGGCAGAGAGCATATTTACGGCATCATTATCGGTCACGGCAATCATGCAATCCATCTCACCCGCATTCGCCTCTTTCCAACATTCAATGGACATGGCAGAACCTGTAATCAGACGAGCGTCAAGACTTTCATCAGCGCGGCGAATAAGGTGACTATCCGACTCAATGATAGTCACTGCATACCCTTCATGGACCAGGCGCTTGGCCAGGTATAATCCGATCCCGCCCAAGCCCAGAATCAAAATACTTTCCGAAGGTGTTTTATTCTTTCTAAATAGATTCATGTTCCCCCCAAGAGGAGAGTGGATTGAAGTTATACGTTACAGTTCACCAAGATTACAACCCCAGTGAGCTGAGAGAGTTACAGAGGTTGCGCCTGCTCAGCTCACCCTGTAGGATAGGATGAGAGTTTACGACCATTATTCATACCCGTCAACTGTTTAGAGGCTATCACAAAATAAGTATTGCATTTTCAACCAGTTGATTACGGCCCCTTATACCGACTATGGCTGATGTGACAGTACAGCTGCCTTACAACCAGGGCTTAGCTGCAGACAGGACAACAGCCATTGATTTCCATGGCCCATGGCGTAGGCCTTCCCCCATACTCTATTCTAGTGTATAATTAATGCCGCCAACTTGAGGCTATCTTGAAAAGTCGTCTTTTCATCCAATCTCTGCGTTATACGAAAATCCAAATTTTTCAAGATACCCTTAAGGCAATTGTTTTTAAAAAAGAGAATATTGAATGTCGAACAAGGAATATCGACCAGCAAAACACAGAAAAAATAGATTAAAAAGCGGGATCACCTGACTAAAATTACCTTATTTTTTTACCTTTAGCCTTCAACCTTCAGCCTCTATGGTTGAAGAGTTACCAATAGTTTACCATTATGGATTCATACGATATTGCTGTCATAGGAGCCGGTCATGCCGGTTGCGAAGCTGCCCTTGCTGCTGCCCGGATGGGCTGCAAGACCCTGGTCGCCGTCATCAATGTGGACACCATCGGTGCCATGTCCTGCAACCCTGCCATCGGCGGCTTGGCCAAGGGACACCTGGTCAGGGAGATCGATGCCCTGGGCGGAGAAATGGCCAGGAACATCGACGCCACCTCCATCCAGTTTCGCAGGCTCAATACCAGCAAGGGTCCTGCTGTCCGCTCATCCCGTGCCCAGGCAGACCGCCTGCTCTACCGCCTGCGCATGAAGTCGGTGCTGGAGAATCAGGAAAATCTTGAAATCAGACAAACCGTGGTTGACTCCCTGCTGGTGGAAAACGGCCGAATCTGCGGACTGCTCACCTCTCTCGATGAAAAAATAGCAGTAAAGGCTGTGGTGGTAGCCACCGGCACTTTCTTGAACGGTCTCATCCACATCGGTCTCAAAAACTTTCCTGCCGGACGCATGGGCGACACCCCCTCCACCAGTCTCTCTGCCTGGTTCAAGGAGGCAGGATTTACCATGGGCAGAATGAAGACCGGAACCGTGCCCAGGATCGATGCCCGCTCCATAGACTACTCCGAACTGGAAGAGCAGCATAGCGATCAGCCGCCCGCCCATTTCTCTTTTGCAAACTCTGGTAGTTATACCCTGCCCCAGCACCCCTGCCATATCACCTACACCAACGCCAAGACCCACGAGGCGATCAGGGGTGGTATCGACAAGTCACCCATGTATACCGGGATCATCGAAGGAATAGGGGCCCGCTACTGTCCCTCAATTGAAGACAAGGTCATGCGCTTTCCGGAAAAGGAACGGCACCAGGTCTTTCTTGAACCCGAGGGACTGGACACCACAGAGGTCTATCCAAACGGATTACCCACAAGCCTGCCCCTGGCCACCCAGCAGGCCATGATCCAATCCATCAAGGGTTTGGAAAATGCAAAAATCGTGCGTCCGGGTTATGCTATTGAATATGACTATATTGATCCTCTGGAACTCAAACCCACCCTTGAGACCAAGCGAGTGGGCGGCCTCTTCCTGGCAGGACAGATCAACGGCACATCCGGTTATGAGGAAGCAGCAGCCCAAGGGTTGATGGCCGCAGTCAACGCAGTTTTGATGATCCGCGGAGCAGATCCACTTATTCTGGATCGCTCCCAGGCCTACATCGGGGTGTTAATAGATGATCTGGTCACCTGTGGGACCAAAGAACCCTACCGCCTCTTTACCTCACGGGCCGAATACCGCCTTCTGCTTCGAGAAGACAATGCAGACACGAGACTGTGCCGCATAGGCTACGATATCGGCCTGCTTGACAAAGAGTCCTTCCAGGTCTTTGAAAAGAAACAGACTGCCCTGGATCAAGGCGTCGCCCTCTTGGAATCGCTCCATGTCAAACCTAACGCGGCAACCAATGAACTCCTCACCGAGCAAGGTTCGGTGACCCTGAAACAAAAATGCAGCCTGGCAGACCTCCTGCGCAGACCAGAACTGAAACTTGCACAACTGGCCCTGCTCCCCACTGACCCGCCCGACCAACAGGAGGCAATCCAGGGATTGGCTAATTCAGCGGTTTGCAGCGAGATCCAACTGCAGGTCAAATTCCAGGGCTATCTCAAGCGCCAGGAGGAACAGGTTGCCCGCTTTAAAAAAATGGAAGAAGTCGGCCTGCCGGACGACGTTGACTACACAACCCTGTCAGGCCTTTCCAATGAAGTGGTGGAGAAACTGGCCAAGGTACGGCCCAGATCACTGGGACAGGCATCCCGCATCTCCGGGATTACACCGGCTGCCATCTCTGTCCTCCAGGTGCACCTGAAAAAGAGACAGGCGGAATTGAAAAAATGAACATCGAACGTTCATCTTTCCATTCGCTGTTCGATGTTCATTTTTTTATCACTTCCCCTTAACCCAGGCTCCCCATGACCTTCCCCGCCATTGATCCCGTCATCTTCTCCCTTGGCCCTTTACAGGTGCGCTGGTATGGTCTCATGTATGTCCTCGGCTTTACCGCCAGTTACTTCCTGGTCCGGAGGCAGATACAAGCCTTTTCCTACAAGGAACTTAAAGCGCATTTTGAAAGCCTCAATCTTATCCTGATTCTCTCTGTGGTGCTGGGCGGACGCCTGGGCTATGTCCTCTTTTACAATTTTTCCTACTATCTGCAGCACCCCATGGAGATCCCGGCCACCTGGACAGGTGGAATGTCCTTTCACGGCGCCTGTCTGGGCGTTATGATCGGCGGCTGGCTCTATACCCGGAAAAAAGGGCTGGATTTCTGGAAATGTGCTGATCTCTATGTGGTGACCATCCCCATCGGACTTGGACTGGGACGCCTGGGGAATTTTATCAATGGTGAGCTCTATGGACGAAGCAGCTCACTTCCCTGGGCCATGGTTTTCCCAGGAGGAGGCCCGCAGGCACGACATCCCTCCCAGCTCTATGAGATGCTGCTGGAAGGAATTCTCCTTTTTCTTATCCTCTGGTCCCGGAAGAGCAGGCCTTGGGAAGGAAAAAAAGGCTGGCCCCATGGCAGCATGCTCAGTCTTTTCCTCATTGCTTACGGAGGGTTTCGCATGTTTGTGGAGTTGTTCCGGGAACCGGACCAGCATATCGGATTTATCTTTGGTTTACTAACCATGGGCCAGCTCCTCAGCGGACTCATGATCCTGGGCGGCACCCTTCTCTGGCTGATCCGGATGAAAGAGAGATAGCAAAAGGACAAAAAAAGGGCCAATCCATTACGGATCGGCCCTTAAGCAAGAAAGGACAGAGGGAAGAAAAGGAGGAAAGGAATTCTTCCCTCTGTCCCCCGGAGTGTAACCTGCTGACTCCATAGGTGAAACAAAACTGACGATTATTTCCTCAGCAAATTTGTCTCTCCAGGATTTGCTCTACTGTACTCTTCCGTACAATGATTTGCCTGGTTTGAATTTCACCACATTATGGGCTGGGATAATGATATCCTGGCCGGTCTGCGGATTGCGACCTTTTTTCTGGGCGCGCTCAACAACACTGAATGTTCCAAACCCGAGAAGGCTCACCTTCTCTCCATCTTTCATGGCCTTGACCATATTACCAAGAACGACGTTCAAAGCCTGTTCCGCTGCCACCTTGGTGGTACTTGCTGACTCTGCAATTGATGCAACCAATTCCGACTTGTTCATAGCTCTTCCCCTTTGCTCTTCTTCTCACCCCGATTCTAAGCCTACTCGGCCTGCCCTAGCTTCCTTCTCCGAAAGGACTCTCTTCAGTACTCCCCTCGTGGAAAAACCTTACCTTCAACTTTTTAAGTATAACAAAGTTAGGCAATTCCCTATAAGGCACTAGCCCTAAAGAAAGGATAAGTGCCTTAACCGTAGACACTATTTCATGCAATAATTTTGCTTTGAATCTTTTACCAAAACAAAATTAAACAATTCCCTATAAGGCACTAAATGACAGGTACTCTCAGCCGAATCACTCTTCAATCTCTCTTTATTTAAAAACCACAGTCAGAGAAAAGAAACAATTGTAGGAATTACGTATTTTGTTCTAGGTATATTTACCTAGAGAGGCAACTTATCGGAGAAAAATCAAAAAACTACAACAGAAACCCGCCTGAAAAAAAATATATTTTATCAAGCGGGCAAGCTTGAAGGGTACAGCATGAAAAAGTCATCCGTCGCTGGGGGTAATAAAACCGTTACGTACGGCAAAATTGACCAGATCGACGCTGTTTTTCATATTAAACTTCTTGAGTAGGTTGGCCCGGTGATGATCTACGGTTCGTGGACTGAGATGGAGTATCTCACCCATGGCCTTACTGGTATGCCCTTCCACCACCAGGTTCAGAACCTGTTTTTCTCTGGGGGTCAGGGTCTCAAAGGGGGAACTGCGATTGTTACGATAAGCGCTGATCACATCATCAGCAAAGTCCTGGGAAAGAAAGGGAGAGAGGTAGGATTTTCCTTCTTGTATGCGCTTGATAGCAAGCAGAAGCTCCTCATCCGAATCTTCTTTCATCAGATACCCGTCTGCTCCTGCAGACATGGCATGGTAAAAATACTGCTTGTTCTTATGCATGGTCAGCATAAGGATCTTGACCTGGGGATAGATCTTTTTGACCTTGCCCACCGCCTCGATACCGGTCAGTTTGGGCATGGAAATATCGAGGATCAAAAGATCCGGCACCATCTTTTCAAGAAAGGCAAGCAGTTCCTCACCATCCCCCACCTCCCCGATGACTTTCAGTGCCGGGTTGTTACTGATGATATTCCTGATACCGTGCCGAATGAGGACATGGTCGTCTGCAAGAAGTATACGGTACTGCTTCTGATCTGGATCCATTGTTATCCCCTTTCAGAACACACCTTCTGAAGAGAGCAAAAGCTCCCTTTCTCCCCTTATTATGCTACGAAAATAAAAAAATCCTACATGAATTACGAAAGAAAATCAAGCACAACCGGACAGTGATCCGACCCATAAATATGCTGAAAGATGTCCGCATCCATGATCCTTTTCCTGCTTTTTTGATCCACACAGTGATAATCAATACGCCAACCGATATTTTTCTCTCTTGCCCGGCTGCGGTAGCTCCACCACGAATACTGTTCCGCTTCTTTATTCTTCTCACGAAAGCTGTCAATCCAGCCGGCATCGGTAAAACTGTCCATCCAGGCCCGCTCTTGCGGAGTAAACCCTGCATGTTTTTGGTTCTGCCTGGGATTGGCCAGATCGATTTCCTTGTGAGCCACATTATAATCTCCGCAGATCACCACTGCTTTCTTGCGACTCAGCTCTTCTGCAAAGTTTTGCAGGGCAACATTAAACTCATGTTTTAAGCCCAGTCTGCTCAGATCATTCTTGGAATTAGGGAAATAGCAGTTAATGAAGTAAAAAGTTGCAAATTCCAGGGTCAACACCCTCCCTTCACTGTCAAAACGAGGATCATCAATGCCGACTATCACCTGTTCCGGTTTTTTTCGACTATACACAGCCACTCCGGAATAGCCCTTGCGCACGGCAGAATGAAAATAACTATGATACCCGTTTAGGGAACGCAGAGAATCAGGCAGCTGATCAGGCATCGCCTTGATTTCCTGCAGTCCAAGAACATCCGGATCCATCTCTTTCACACTCTCCAGAAATCCCTTTTTCAGGACAGCACGCAGCCCGTTCACATTCCAGGAGACCAGGCGCATAACCTCCCCTGCCGCACTCTTCTTTTTCAGCTTTCTCGGGGTCACCCCTATCTGCGGACAGCTGTCCGCCAGCACACAGCGATCACAATGTGGAGCCACAGGCCTGCAAGTTCCCTGACCAAAGGCCACCAGCAGAGAGTTCATGGGAATCCAGTACTTCTCCGGCAGTTTCTCCCGCAGGGCCATCTCAGTCTTGAGAGGAGTATCGGTCTCCACATAGCCCCAGATGTTCATGATCCGATGCACATGGGTGTCCACACAGATGGCAGGGATAGCAAAGGCCTGGGCCAGGACCAGATTGGCGGTCTTTCTCCCTACGCCGGGCAGGGAGAGCAGACCTTCCATGGAAGCAGGAACCTGGGAGTCAAAATCATCGCTCAGTTTAGCTGGCAGGGCCGCAAGATACCTGGCCTTATTCTTGTAAAAGCCCACCGGATAGATCAGCTTCTGCAGCCTCTTCTCCTCGAGTTCTGCCAGTTCTTCAGCGGTTGCAGCCCTGGCAAAAAGCCGCTCTGCGGCCTGGGCCGTTACTTCATCCTTGGTCCTGGCCGAGAGGATGGTAGCCACCAGAATCTTGAACGGATCTCGGGTTTGCACCGCGATCAGATCCACCACCGGCACCTGATATCCTTTTACCTCGTGAGCAAGTATCTCTAAGAATTTATCTATATCAATGGACATTGTTCTTTCCTTCCCTGTTTATTTTCCTTTGTCTCATTTTTCCACATTCTACCGGGTTCCTGGTCGAGAAACAAGATTGCACAATTTTCCGTGGAAAGTTAGGATAACTCTATCATGAAAAAAATAGACACCCTCTCCCCCCTTCCCGCGACTCTGGAAGAATGCAGAGCCCGCGGCTGGGACGAGCTTGACATCATCCTGGTCACCGGTGACGCCTATGTGGACCACCCTTCCTTTGGCATAGCTCTCATTGGCCGTCTCCTGGAAAGTCAAGGATACCGGGTAGCCATTCTTGCCCAGCCCCGATATAACTGCAGTGACGACTTCAAACGCTTTGGCAGGCCCCGTCTCTTCTTCGGGATCTCCGGGGGAAATCTCGATCCCATCGTCGCCAACTATACGGGCAACGGCAAGGTGCGTGAAAAAGATGCCTACTCACCCGGCGGCAATCCCTGGCGAGGGAGCAAGAGAGAAAAGCAGGAAAGACGGAGACCGGACCGGGCCTCTCTCCTCTATGCCAACCTGACCCGGGCAGCGTACAAAGATATACCGATTATTCTGGGCGGTGTGGAGGCTTCACTGCGTCGTTTTATCCATTACGACTACAAACAGGAAAAACTGCGCGGTTCTCTGCTCAGCGATGCCAAGGCAGACCTCCTTGTCTATGGGATGGGAGAAAAGGCCATCGTCGAGGTTGCAGAGCGGCTGGCCAAGGGGCACTCTCTCTCCGGTATAGCCGGCACATGCGAACGCCTCAGTGAAAACGACTTTCAAACCTGGCAGAATAAGTACGGGGAGACAACCACTGTCTTGCCCTCCTGGCAGGAGATCAAAGACAAACAGGCCCTTTTTCTTCAGGCGGAAAAAGAAGTAGACAGTCAGGCCAGAAGCTTTGCAAACCAGTTTCTGGTGCAGAAACAACAGAGTGCATGGATCATTCAGCACCCCCAGCCCCCGGTACTCAGCAGCGAGGAGATGGACAGGCTCTACGAACTTCCCTTCACCCGCAGCGAACACCCATCCTTCCCCAATGTTCCAGCAGCCAGGATGATTCAACACTCCCTGACCACAGTCCGCGGCTGCTGCGGCAACTGTTCCTTCTGCGCCATCACCCGGCACCAGGGTCCGGCCATTACCTCCCGCAGCCGGGAATCCCTGCTCCGGGAGGCTGAAACTGTCAGCTCCATGGAAAATTTCAGCGGAACCATCACTGATCTGGGCGGTCCCACTGCCAATCTCTTTGGCGTCTCCTGTCGTATTGGTTCCTGCAAACGCCACGATTGCCTCTACCCCAAGGTGTGCAAGAACCTGCAGGTGGATGAGAATTCCCTTCTCTCCCTTCTCCGGGAGATCTCTGCCCTTCCCAGGGTTCGCCATCTCTTTATCTCTTCCGGCCTGCGCCTGGAACTCCTTACCCAAACACCGAAGCTTTTCAAAGAGATCATCCGCTCCCACACCCCCGGAGCTCTGAAAATTGCCCCGGAACACACAGAACAAGAAGTCCTGGACATTATGCACAAGGAGTCCCACGAGCAGCTGCAGAAGCTCCTGGAGCTTGGCCGCAGATTGGCAAAAGAGGTCAATAAAAAGATCCAATTCAGTCCCTATATCATCTCCGCCCACCCCGGTTGCAAGGAACACCACACCCAAGCACTGGTCAAACGGTTGCAGCAGCTCGATCTTCAGCTCAAGCAGTTCCAGGACTTCACTCCCACCCCCGGCACACTGGCAACCGCCATGTATGTCACTGGCCTGCACAGAGATACGGAAAAACCGATTTATGTGGCCCGCAAGCAGTCTGAACGCATGAAGCAGCGACGCATCCTGGAAGGACAGCTGCACAAGAAAAAGGCTTCCCGGCAAACCAGGGAAAAAGCGTCCTCCCATTCCGCTTATGGAAAAAAGAAAAAGAGAAAAAAAGGATAAGAGGTACTCCTCTCCTCAACCCAACCAACGAACTCTTCGAACTTTTTGATGATGGCTGCCTCGATAATCTTTTCGAAGATGGTAAGAGCGAAAACCTGGCAGTAAGCTATTCGTAACTGTTCAGCAGCACCTCATCGTCTCCAGAACAGGATCACTCCAGCTCCTGCTGTGAACAGAACAAAAAAGGCTGATTGTGACAGCAGTCACAATCAGCCTTTTTTGTATCAACAAGTGCGACCGCACTTAGATATCAACCGCTTCAGCCACTCTTTTTGGGTTTTTTCTTCTCTTCGTCGTCGGCGCTACCTGCGCCTTCTTTAGTGCCGCTTCAGCCACTGCCTGCCGGATCTTTCTTCATCTCCGACTTTACTTTATCTGCGGCCTCTTCCACATGTTCTTCGACGCTACCTGCGTCGCCTTTACTGCCACCTCAGCCACTGCCGGGTGCCGGTTTTTCAGTGCCAACTGCACTGGGCTTTGCAGCGCCTCAGCCACTGGCAGCACCGGCACTTCCGGGAACGGATACACCGCCGCCGGCCAGCAGGCCAACGACTCCGATTCCGGCAAGGATCTTTTTCAGTTCCTTTGCGTCCATGGTCAATTCTCCTTTGCTAGGATAAGCCCTTTTCCCTATGAAAAGAGCAGGATAAACACAG
>CAYPEU010000012.1:30147-40733 GCA_964409855.1 uncultured Desulfocapsa sp. | reverse complement strand
CTTCCAGGAGTGAATGGCAGATCATGAGAAAGGTGCCGATGAAGAGCAGGTCGCGTCGCTGCAGGTTGCCTGAACCCGCCTCTTTAAAGAGGATGCCTGCCCCATAGGTGATGCCCAGGAGTTGTCCGGTGATCAGGGAGAAGGAGGTCTGTACCCGTTGGCCATAGTTCTGGATGAAGCGCGTCCTCTTGATCATGTCCATGATAAAGATGATGACAGTGATCAGCCCAATAATCTTGAGGGAGAGTATTGCGGCCCCTGTGAGTGATTGCAGTAGGAGGTCGGGGAGCCCGGAATAGCTTGCCAGCTTGATCTCCTGGCCGCTGCCTTTGCCTGTGAAAAGGGAAGGCGGGACAAAGAGGAGGGGCAGGGTGGTGAGAAAGGCCATGCTCACCCGGAGTATGGTGGAGTATGTAAAACTGATCCCCAGTTTTTTCATGATACTGTTTTCCACGGGCAGGGAGTGGCAGACCCCGAGAAAGACCCCGAGGATGGTCCATTCATAAGAGCTCAGCCCCAGTGGTGCAGCAAAGGCGACCGCGGCATAGAGGTTGAGCAGAACTCCGGCGGCGATGGCCATGGCAGCCTCTGCAGGCAGCTGAAGAAAGCTTGTCACTGGAGAAAAGAGAAAGCTCACCGGGCGGAGCAGATCGTAGTAGAGGAGGATGTCGGCAAGGAGATAAAAGGGAAGCACCAGCTTTAGGATGAGGATTGCGCTGGTAAGAGATGACTGGAGGCTCTGGCATAACTGTTTGGACATGGGAACTGTGAGGTAATTGGAATTCAAGGTATCTTGAAAGATAGTCTGTCGATATACAGAAGAATATGGGGGACGGCAACCGATTTTCTTTTGGGACAACTTCTCCACGACTGTTCCATTCTTTTCTTGACTGAAAAAGACCCAGGTATTAAAATTTAATACTTGGACGTGAAGAGGAGGATTCAATGGAAAAGAAAAGAGAGCGGGTCTTCTCCTTTAAGGCTGATGGCGATCTTGCAACAGCCCTGGAGAACACCCCTAACAGATCAGAATTTATTCGCAAGGCACTGCTCGCCACTTTGAAACATGAGTGTCCCTTATGTAAGGGAAGCGGGGTGCTGACCCTTGAACAGGGAAAACATCTGGAGCAGTTTTTGACCCTGCACGCATTGACCCGATGTGAGGAGTGTCAGGCCGTACATTTTGTCTGTCAGTCGGATGGGGCCGAAAGGAGCAGTCATCACAGCCTGGAGAATGGAGAAACATTGTGAGAAAAATCCAGCTGCACTCTCTTCTGCTCCTCCTTGTTGCCTTCTTTCCTGGCCATCTGTTTGCAGTATCTCCCGAAAAGGTTGAGGTCTTTGTCTCCATCCCCCCGCAGAAGTGGATTGGTGAACAGATTGGCAAGGAGTTGGTCAACATTCATGTCCTGGTGGACAAGGGACAGGAACCCCATGTCTTTGAACCGAGACCCCGGCAGATTCTGGCCCTTTCCCGTGCCGCCCTTTTTTTTGGGGTTGATCTGGAGTTTGAACATGTGATCAGGGGGCGGCTGGAGATGACTTCTCCTAACCTGCGCATGGTCGATACCACAGCGGGAGTGAAGAGAATTCCCATGCAGGCAGACAGTCATGGACATGGAATCACCCTTGATCCCCATGTCTGGCTTTCCCCTGAAAACATGAAGCACATGGCCGCTTCCATGGCCAAGGCCTTGGCCCATGAAGATCCGCAGCATCGCCTGGACTATGAGGCCAATCTGGCCAGGTTGACCAGGAAGCTCGATGTCCTTGACCAAGAGATAGCAGAGAGACTTGCGCCGTTTGCAGGTGCCTCTTTCTTTGTCTTTCATCCTGCCTTTGGCTATTTTGCTCATAGCTATAAGCTGCATCAGGAGGCAGTAGAGACCGGCGGTAAGTCGCCAACTCCCAAGGTGTTGTCTGCCCTTATCCACAGGGCCAGAGCCAAAGGCGTGAAGGTGGTTTTTGTCCAGCCGCAGTTTGACCCTAAAAGTGCCAGCGTAGTGGCTACAGCCATTGGCGGGAAGGTTGTGCCCTTGAATCCCCTGGCAGAAGATGTGGGAGAAAACTTGAAAATTATGGCTGACAGGATTGTTCAGGCCTTGGAAAGTCAGGAGCAAAAATGAATCAGAAGCTGCAATCCTGTGCTGTCTCCATTAGCGACCTCAGCTTTAGTTATGATGGCCAGGTCGTGCTCACTGATGTCAACCTTGAGGTCCAGCCCTTTGATTCCATCTGTGTGGTGGGGCCAAATGGCGGGGGCAAGACCACATTGATCAAACTCATCCTGGGACTGCTGACCCCGGATACAGGAACTGTTCGTGTCTTTGACAAAAAGCCGGAAGAGGCCCGCCTGCGGATTGGCTATGTGCCTCAGTATGCACACTATGATCCTCAGTTTCCCATCTCTGTTGTGGAGGTGGTGTGCATGGGCCGGCTGGGGAGGTCGTTTACCGGGAGGTACAGCAGGCAGGACAGGGAGCAGGCCATGGAATCCCTGACCGAGACCGGTCTTGCCGATATTGCTGCCCGTCCTTTTACTTCCATTTCCGGTGGGCAGCGACAGCGGGTGCTTATTGCCCGGGCTCTGGCCTCTGGAGGTGATATCCTCATCCTTGATGAGCCCACAGCCAATATTGATCATGAGTCTGAGCTGCAATTTTTTGATCTCTTGACCAGACTGAACAAGCGGATGACCATCCTCATGGTGACCCACGAGGTGGGTTTTGCCTCTACTTTTTTTAAGCGCGTGGCCTGTGTCAATAAACAGGTAATGGTTCATCCCACCAGTGTTCTCACCGGAGACCTGATCCAGGAGATGTATGGCGGAGATCTGCAGATGATCCGTCATGATCACTGCTGCAGTGAGGAGGGGCACAGTCATGACTGAATTTTTTAATGCTCTTCTTGACCCGAATATGCCTTTTTTCCGCTATGCCCTGCTCACCGGGGTTTTTGCCTCTCTGCCCTTTGGCATTATCGGCACCTTTGTCGTGGTGCGCAGGATCAGCTACATTGCCGGTGCCATTTCTCACTGCGTGCTGGGGGGGATCGGTCTGGGACTCTATCTGGAGAAGGCAATGGGGATTACCTGGTTTGGTCCCATGACAGGCGCGGTGCTGGCCGCTCTGCTCGCTGCCGTAATTCTTACTCTGGTCAGTCAGCATGCACGGCAGCGTGAAGACAGCGTCATTGGTGCCTTGTGGGCAGTGGGGATGGCAACGGGACTTCTCTTTATTGCCAGGACTCCGGGCTATGTCGATCCCATGAGCTACCTCTTTGGCAATATCCTGCTTGTCAGTAAGAACGATTTCCTCTTTGTCCTGGCCCTGGATATCGTGGTCCTGGGATTGGTTGGAATCTTTTATCATAAATTTCTGGCAGTCTGTTTTGACGAGGAATTTGCCAGGTTACGGGGCATGCGTACCGATTGGATCTACCTGCTTCTCCTCTGCCTGACCGCTCTGACCATAGTCCTGTTGGTACGAGTGGTGGGTATTGTGATGGTCATTGCCCTGTTGACCCTGCCTGCCGCTGTTGCCGGGAACTTTTCCAGGAATATTTTCCAGATGATGCTGCTGGCAGTCCTGTTCTGCGCTGCCTTTGTCGTGCTTGGACTCGGGGTGAGTTTTACCCTGGATCTCCCCAGCGGACCGATCATTATCATCATTGCCGCTATTGGTTACCTTTTTGTCCTGCTTGGAGGCAGGGTCGTGAGAGCTGTCAGGTGATGATTTTTTGCTGGGGAAAGTGCTGCAGGATAAACGCTTTTTCCTCTTCCCGGCGGCGCACTACGCCATCGAGCCGGGCATCTGTCAGGGCCGTGAGCATCTCCTTAAACTGCTGCCCCGGGACATAGCCCATTGCCTTCAGATCCTGGCCGTTGAGCAGGGGACGGATGTTGCGCAGAGAGGTGACGTAGAGTGAGACGACCTTTTTGATCTCGTTTTTCCTGGCAATGGCCATGAGGTAAAGGAGACCGTCATTGGAGAGGGGAGCAAGCATTCGGTAAATTTCGCTGTGTTTTTCCGGCTGTCGACCATTGAGGCGGTTGGCAGTTTCATCGGCTGTCACCTTTTCCCAGATCAGTTCCTCACGTGTCTTTTGCGGGAGCTGGAAACGCTCACAAAAGGCCTCCAGCTCTCTGGCTTTGGATCGTCCCATGATCGCAAGCAGATAGATGCGCCAGGGTTCGATCTTCTCTTCCAGGTAGAGGAGGCGGAACCAGGCAATGGCTCGATGGGCCTGAGTCAGGATGTGCATGAACCTGCGATCGATCTTGAGATTGGGTTTGAGGTCGGGCCAGAGAAAGGGAAAGAGTTTGAGTTCAGAAAGCCTTTGAATGGCTGGCAGGGGATTTTCCTCAGAAAAAATCTGCTGCAGTTCAGAGAAAAAGCGCGGGTCATTACTTTTTCCGAAGAGGTCCATCTTTACAGCTCCATGGATCAACCGCTCCGTGTGTCTGGCGATCTTGAAATCCATCCTCTTTTCAAAACGTATGGCCCGGAAGATCCTGCTTGGATCTTCCACAAAGCTCAGGTTATGCAGGACCTTGATCAGTCTCTCTTTGAGATCGTTCTGACTGTTGAAGAAGTCGATCAGGGTGCCGAATTTTGCCGGGTTGAGCTGCAGGGCCATGGCGTTGATGCTGAAGTCGCGGCGGTAGAGGTCAAGTTTGATGGAGGAGAGTTCCACGGTGGGCAGCGCTGCCGGAAACTCATAATACTCCAGTCTGGCAGTGGCTATGTCGACTTTGAACCCGCTTGGCAGGATCACCTTGGCCGTGATGAATCGATCGTGGGTTCTGACCCTGCCTCCCAGCTGTTCCGCAAGTCTTTTGGCAAAGATGATTCCGTTGCCTTCCACCACGATATCAAGATCCAGATTCCTCTGTTTTAAAAGCAGATCCCTGACAAATCCTCCTACGGCATAGGCCTTGAATCCTACGCTGTCGGCTACTTCACCGATGGTTCGGAGGAGGATGATGAGTTCGCGATCCAGACATCCGCTCATCAGTTGAAGGACATTTTTGGTCTTTTCCCGCGACGGCTGTTCGGTTTCGTGCAGGAGGTTGCGGGGGAGATGGCCCGGATCATTGACCAGCATGTTGAGGAGGTCAGTTCTGGTGATTACACCGGCGAGTTGTCTGTTATGGATGATGGGGACCAACCGTTGCCTGTGTTCAATGATCAGTTCTTCAATGTCTGCAAGCGTTGCACTGAATGGCAGTACCTTGATGTCGCTGGTCATGTATTCGCTCACTGGGAACGAACCGAGATTATGATGGATGGCCTTTTCCACCACCCGGCGGGAGATGGTCCCGGTCACTTCGACGGAGGCGGGCTGCTCTTTTTCTGCAGAGACCGTGGCTGTAACTACAGGCAAGGCCGTAATATTGTAGCGGGTGAGGAGTTTATTGGCCTCGAGGATGGAGGTATTCTCAGGGATAGAGATGGCCGGTTGGGAGAGCATCTCCCCGGCAATGGCCTGGGGCTTGATATGTCTGTGCAGACTGCGGATCAGGTTTTCCTGGGCCTCGATCAGGGTCATGTCGCGCACAGTTGCCGAGGCCGCGGTGCTATGGCCGCCACCGTTAAAGTCTCTGGCTATGTTGCCCACATTGACCTCAGGGATGCGGGACCTAGCAATAAGGTAGATACGGCCTTCCATGCACACCAGGGCGAAGATGCAGTCCAGATTCTCCATGACCATGAAGCGGCGGACAATGAGGGAAAAGTCGTCTTCATACTCCTGCAGGGTGAGGCTGACGACCACGATTTCCAGTCCTGAGATCATGTAGCTGCGCGCTGTCTTTGTCAGTTCATGGATCAGGTTGACCTGTCGCGAAGTGAGGTCATAGGAGAGAAACTGGGAGATGATGTCAAGTTCTGCCCCCTGTTCCAGGAGCCAGGCAGCAGCACGCAGGTCGTCCGGTCTGGTGGTCAGGTGGGTGAGGGAGCCGGTATCTTCGTAAATACCAAGTTCGAAAATGGTAGCCTCATCGCGGGTGATGGAGATATTTTTTTCTTGAAAGAGCTGACAGAAAATGGTGGTGGTGGCGCCTGTCTCGGCTACGAGTTCCATCTCACCCTGCATGACGTCGTGACTGTCCGGGTGGTGGTCATAGAGGTGAAGGGAGAGGCCGGGGTTGTCCAGGCAGTCGGCAAAGGCACCGATACGGCTTTTCTGTCGGGTGTCCACCACAATCAGGGTCGTGACCCGGCTGAGGTCAATGTGTTTGAGTTTTACAAACTCATAACGATACTGAAGTGTCTCGCTGATGAATTGTCGCAGGTTCTTTTCCTGGGAGCCGGGAAAGCACATCACCGCATCCGGATAGAGCTTCTTGGCTGCTATCATGGAGGCCAGACCGTCACAGTCTGCATTGAGGTGGGTGGTGATGACTTTCATGGGAGAAGGGCGGTTACAGTTTTCAGTGTACAGTTTTCAGTAAAAGAGGAGGCGCAGAGTTTGCCAGCCTGTTGTAACTATCCACTATCCACTCACAACTGTCAACTCTCCACTGCGTTCTTGTTGTTCAGCCGCGGGGGTGAAATTTTTTATGGATGGATTTTAGTCTCTTCTCATCGACGTGGGTGTAAATCTGGGTGGTGGTGATATCGGAATGGCCGAGCATGATCTGTACTGAGCGCAGGTCTGCGCCATGGGTCAGGAGATGGGTGGCAAAGGAATGACGGAGGGTGTGGGGGGATAGTTTTTCTCGGATGCCTGCAGCACGGGCCGCTTCATTGATGATCTGCCAGAAACGGAGCCTGGTCATAGGGTTGCCGCGATTGGTGACAAACAGACTGTTGCTGCGTCTGGACTTGAGGATCAGGGGACGTGCGGAATCCAGATAGGATTGCAGGGATTCCATGGCTGGAATGCCGAAAGGTACCAGCCGTTCTTTTTCACCCTTGCCGATGACCCGGACAAAACAGGAGGAGAGGTTGCAGGAGGCAAGCGGCAGGTTCACCAGTTCCGAGACCCTGAGTCCAGTAGAATAAAGAAGCTGGAGCATGGCATAGTTGCGCTGGACCAGAGGAGTGCGCACGGGCGGTGGGGTCAGTAGTCTGTCCACCTGATCGATTGAGAGAGCCTTGGGCAGGGTTTTTCCGCTTTTGGGAATTGAGATGCCTGCAAAGGGATTGACCTGGATCAGATCTTGATCATACAAAAAAGAAAAAAAGCTTTTCAGGGCCGACATCCTTCTCCCATTGCTGCGCTGGGATATTTTTCTGCTCAGACACTGTTCCAGGTAGCTGTGGATAGCCGAACTTTCGACCTGCTGCAGAGTAGTTACTGGAAATTTTTTTTGGAGGAAAGCAAGAAAGAAATCGATATCGGCCGCGTAGGCCTTGATGGTGTTTTCGGCAAAGCGTTTCTCCGTGATCAGGTAGTGGAGAAAAAGCTCTCTTGCAGAAACAAACTCTTGGGGGAGTGGTGTGGTGTCGATGGCAGCGTGGGTGAACAGAGGGGAAGAGGAAAAGAAAACGCCCGCTGCAGGAATGCTGCAGCGGGCGTTTCAGAAAATTTCTTACCCTGCTCTCATCCCCGTCTGATGCGGTTGAACTTACGAAGCTTACGACGAGCCTCGGCCTGTTTGCGACGTTTTTTTGACACTGGGTTTCTCATAGTGCTCACGACGCTTCAGTTCTCTTTTGATTCCATCAATCTGCAGTTTTTTCTTCAGCTGACGGATGGCGTATTCAAGATCTCCACGAACTTCAACTTCTATCATTTGGGACTCCGTTAGAACAGTATACAATATAGTTAGGAAAAACGCCGGTAATAGGATTCAGATCCCGGGCTTTCAATAAAAAATTACCAAAACAAAACGCTAATCCTTCTTATATAGAAAGAAGTTGGCTTTCTGTCAATGGATTTTTCCCGAAAAGCAGCAGTAATCATTTTCTCAGGCAGCAGGAAAAATTTTTCCCGGGTTCAGGATATTTTTGGGGTCGAAAAGGGTTTTGATTCCGCGCATGACTCCGATGCTAATCGCATCGAGTTCAAGGCTGAGAAAAGAGGACTTCGTGTTCCCTACGCCATGTTCTCCGGAAAGAGTGCCTCCCAGACGAATGACTTCCTGAAACAGCTCTGTTTTGGCTGCTGTGGATTTTTTTAATTCCTGCGGGGAGCGGTCGGCGGCCATGATGTTGACATGGATGTTGCCGTCTCCAGCATGGCCAAAGGTGAGAATGGTGAGTTCCAGTCTCTCGGCCAGCTCTTCACAGAAAGAGACCAGGTCCGGGATGCGTGTCCTTGGGACCGCCACATCCTCACTGGTCTTGGCAGGGCTCAACTTGTAAGTGGCGGGTGAAATGGAGCGCCTGGCCTGCCAGATCTCCTGGATATCCTCCTCGCTTGTTGCCTGTTGCAGGCTGCAGTGATCTTGGCTCTGGACAAGGGATTTGAGCCGATCGACCTGCTCGTGGACATGTTGCCTGCTGCCGTCAATCTCTATGATGAGCATGGCCTGGATCTCTTCACCCGGTGGTTTGGGCAGGAGGTTGGAGACGACTTTCAGGGCGGTGCGATCCATGTATTCCAGGGTGCAGGGGAGAATGTTCTTTTGCAGAACCCTGGCCACCAGTTCAGTGGCCTGTTGCAGGGAGGCGGATTGCAGGAGAAAGGTCTCTTTATGTTCGGGCAGAGGCTGGAGCCTGGTGATGATTTTGGTGACAATGCCCAAGGTGCCTTCGGAGCCGATAAAGAGCCTGGTCAGGTCATACCCCACAACTCCTTTTTCGGTACGGGTACCGGTTGTGAGTATGTCACCATTTGCCAGCACCACTTCCAGGCCGATGATGGAATCCTTGGTCACGCCATACTTTATGGCCGACGGGCCTCCGGCGCATTCGGCAACATTCCCTCCCAGGGTGCAGAACTTGAGGCTGGCCGGATCCGGCGGATACATCAGGCCGTATTGCTTCAGGGTCTGTTGGAACTCTCCGGTGATGACCCCTGGCTGGGCAATACCGATCTGGTTGTCAACATCGATTTCAAGGATCTGATTGAGGCGGGTCAATGCCAGGACCAGGCCGCCTGCTGTGGGCAGAGCCCCACCGGTCATTCCGCTTCCTGCACCCCGGGCCACCACCGGAAATTCATAGTGGTCGGCCAGCTTGAGCAGGGCTGAAACCTGGTCGGTCGAGTCGGGGAAGGCCACGGCCTCAGGAAGGAAGGTCTGTTTGCTGGAGTCGTAGGAGTAGCAATGCAGATCTTCGAGATCTCTGCTGCAATGCTGGGGGCCAACTATTTCGGTTATTTTTTGAAAGAGTTTTTGATCCATAGTCTCATCATACCCGGCAGCAGGAAAAAAAACAGCAGGAACTGTCAGTGGGCATGGATGTTGACAGGGGGATGATGTATGATAAAAAAATCAGAACAGAGCATGCAGGCGCCAGAAATCTGAAGGAAAGGCCTGTCTTGGCCTGTAGAGGTTGCCGTTTTCAAATTGAAGGAGATGTTGTGGCAGAGAACAGGAAAATTCGAGTGGCATTGCTTGCCGGTGGGCGCTCAGGAGAGCGGGAGGTATCACTGGCCGGTGCTGCAGGGCTTGAGGCGGCCATAGATCGCGAAAAATACGATCTTCGGCGATATGATCCAAAGACAGATCTGTCCCTGTTGGCCGAGGAGGCCGGCTCCATTGATGTGGCCTTTATCCTCCTCCATGGGATCTATGGAGAAGATGGGACCGTGCAGGGCTACCTTGATCTGCTCGGCATTCCATACCAGGGCTCAGGAGTCCTTGGCAGTGCCCTGGCCATGGATAAGAATATGTCCAAGATACTCTACCGCTTAAACGGTCTGCCTGTGGCTGAATGGGAAATGGCACGGCCGGAAGATAAGGAAGATCCCACTCGTCTGCTGGAAACCCTCCACTTTCCCCTGGTGATCAAGCCAATCCGTGAAGGGTCGAGCCTTGGGATGTCTGTGGCTCGTGATCTGCAACAGTTGCAGGAAGGGATCTGCCTGGCCTACGAGCATGATTCACAAGTTATGGTGGAACAGTTTGTGGCTGGCAGGGAGGTCACGGTTGGTGTTCTGGGAAACGAAGAGCTGACCCCCCTGCCTCTGGTGGAGATCATCCCTGGCGAAGAGTATGCGTTTTTTGACTATACCGCCAAATACAAGGCGGGTGCAACAGAGGAGATCTGTCCGGCAGAAGTTGATGCGGCTCTTGCAGCAAAGGCCCAGGCGTTTGCCGTTGCAGCCCACAGGGCACTGCAACTCAGGGGATATTCCCGAACCGATATGATGCTGACGCCTGATGGCTCTCTGTATCTTCTGGAAACAAATACCATCCCCGGTATGACACCCACAAGCCTGCTTCCCCAGGCTGCAGCAGCCTCTGGACTCGATTTTACCGCTCTGATCGACAAACTGCTAGAGCTTGCCCTGGAGTAAGATGCAGTAACTCGGATCCGATCTGACAGTCTGCTCATTACACATATCAGAAAGCATCTTCATACACAAGAAGTGCAGGTAGGTTGAGGTTACCAAAGGGAAGCATCCGTTTTGACACATGCTCAGGCATACTGTACAATCTGTTTAATGAAATTGATGATGTTTTGTTTAAA
>CAYPEU010000012.1:0-30047 GCA_964409855.1 uncultured Desulfocapsa sp. | reverse complement strand
ATAATAATATAGAAATAGTAAAAATTGATGAAGTATCTTGTTGTAACAACTCATCCACTCTCAAATAGCCTTTGCAAGCTATTGACCGAGCATGTCGTAACTAAACTAACTGCAATGAAACATGAGGTGGTTGTCGAAGACTTATATGCTGAAAAGTTTGAACCAGTATTAACAGCCGTAGAGCGAGAATCATATTATAGCGGTTCTTATGACTCTTCAAATACCTCTGAGCAAGTAGAAAGGCTACAGGAAGCGGAGGCTCTTGTTCTACTGTTTCCAACTTGGTGGTTCAGCTTTCCGGCCATGCTCAAAGGTTGGTTCGATCGAGTCTGGGTGCCTGGTATTGCCTACGACCATGCAAGTGATCTTGGCCCAATCAAACCTCGTTTGGATAATTTACGAAAAGTATTAGTGGTAACAACCTTGGGGGCTCCTTGGTGGGTGGACCGGCTAATAATGTGGCAACCAGTAAAAAGAGTTGTAAAAGTAGCACTGCTAGGAGCATGCGCAAAAAAAAGTACATTGAAATATTTATCACTATATAACAGTGAAAAACTCAATGAGCAGAGTATTGCAAGGTTCAAATGCAAAATTGATAAAGCTCTCAATGATTGGGAGCAGTAATGTTTCTAACCAGCGGGTCAACCTGACCGGAAGAGGCTGTGTCGTTCCCACATCATGACAACAAAAGCATTCCAACTACCATCTTTATTCGAAGTACGCTTTGTTGATCAACCCAACGAATGCGAAAGGCCTCTTACACAAGCGTTGTCATACAACTCGTGGGAGCAACTTCTGAGAGAGTCTGGATTGCAAAATCTTCAGTGAGGGAGCTACAAAGTTGAGATGGAACTTGAGAAGCAACTCAAGGCTTCATTTTCAACTCCTGGCGACGATGAAAAAATAAGGAACATATTCAGAAATGACATTGACGTTAATTCATTGGGAATGGATGCACATTTAGTGGATAAAGATATTCATTTTACGTATCCGATATCAATTTATGTGGGAAACAAATAAGCCGAACAAGGCGTTGCACTGGGCGGGGATGAAGTGCTGGCAGAAACCCCGCCCAGTGAGTTTTAGCGTTAATGTTGCCACATCGCATATCTGAATATTTTAATCTCTCCTCTGGTTGACACTACTACTGCCTTGGGTAAGATTTTTTCCCAAGGCAGTTAACAATCATACCATTTTCTCCGATTTGTCTTGTGAGAGTAGAGGTGATATGAGGTAAGGTTAATCGATGGAAGGCAAACGCTCGGTAAGGATGTTTCCTGAATCTGTCAGATGTTATTCAACCTGATTGGGAGAAATGTCAGACCAAATATAAGCAACTACATTTAAACGGACTCCACCAGATCCGGTTGGTTCTTGTCAACTCGGCGTTAGCCCTTCCTCTCCATGGTCTCGACACTGCAGCAGCTGACAAGTGCTTTCTCCTGCCGGGCAGCATGGCCACGGACCATCCAAACAGGATCAGTCTTTTTCCGTTTCATACTCTACAACCTCGGGGGTGCCCGATCACGAACAGCTCGGTTCCGGCCAGCGCCGGAGAGACCACTTCGGTTTCTTTACCGGATTGATAAACAAATAGAGGAGCAAATATGGCGGAAGCTATTACCTACGATGATGTGCTGCTTGTTCCATCTTACAACCATTGGGAATCGCGCCGAGTCGTTGATATCTCCATGATGGATAAAAGCGAAAAATTGAAACTGAGTTTACCGATCATGACGTCAAACATGGACACCATCACCGAAGGGGAAATGGCCAATTATATCGGTGGTAAGGGGGGTGTCGGTGTTTTGCACCGATTCATGGACATCGATGACAACGTGGCCATGTTCAAAACTTGCAAATTTCCCACCTTCGTTTCTATTGGGTGTGCAGAGGACGATTTAGTGCGGGCCGGCGCGTTGAAAGATGCCGGGGCCGATCTTTTCTGCATC
The DNA here is from genome assembly GCA_964409855.1 of uncultured Desulfocapsa sp. Lineage (GTDB taxonomy): Bacteria > Desulfobacterota > Desulfobulbia > Desulfobulbales > Desulfocapsaceae > Desulfocapsa. The sequence goes on along the minus strand of CAYPEU010000012.1, from coordinate 28,095 downwards.
GACGTGGCCCATGGCCACGCTAAATATGTGGGCCGGACCCTAAGGCATCTGCGGGACCTGGTGGGCAAGGACGCCTGCATAATGGCCGGGAACGTGGCCACCTATGCCGGGGCGGACTACCTGGCCTCCTGCAGCGCGGATATCATCAAGGTCGGTATCGGCGGCGGTTCGGTCTGCACCACCCGGATCAAGACCGGTTTCGGCGTGCCCAATCTTACCGCCATCAAACATTGTACACGCGTGGATCGATCCATCGTGGCCGATGGCGGCATCCGCACCCCGGGAGACATTGTCAAAGCGCTGGCCTTCGGGGCCGATTTCGTCATGGTGGGCAGCATGCTGGCCGGCACCCGTCCCACACCGGGCCCCGTACTGACCCGCAGTGAAAGGGACGGAAATGAAACCCGGGTGAAGGTTTACCGTGGCATGGCGTCCAGCGATGTCGAGGATGAATACCATGGGGGCATGGCCGAGTGGAAAACCGCCGAAGGGGTTTCCACGGATGTGGCCTACCGCAAGGATGAAGACCAGATCGTTGCCGATATCGTGGGCGGGTTGAGATCCGGCCTCACCTACGGCGGGGCTATCACCATCCGGGAACTCCAGCGCAAACTCGATTATATCCATATTTCAGCGGCGGCAAAGACGGAGAGCATGCCCCATCGGCTGTTTTAAGGTGGGGAGGCCGGGGAGTGTTTGGAATTTCCGCGGCGAGAAGAAACAATCCAGTTGTCGGAATGCGGTTGGAAGGTTCAGGGTTGAGGGTTCAGAGTTCTGGGTTCGGCCCGGAGCCCTTGAAACTCGTTGTGACGTTATCTTCCGGTTTGCTTTCAATTTGCTTTCCCATAAGTCATGGATTCCCAGATAAATTTTCCAACCCTTCAATGGCGGCCTCTTTCAACTCTGCGGGAAAATCTCCCTGAACAATGGAATGCAGCCGGGTTGCCGCCACGCTGCACCCGGATTCACCCAGAAGGTAGGCGATGTCCCCTCTGACCGGGTTATCCGTCTATTGAAATCGTTCCCAGAACGGATCTATGTAGCGGGCAGCCAGGTCGGGAGCCGATTCCACCAGGTAATCGAAACACGCTATGGTACCCAGTCTCACCGGCCATTTTTCATGCGCCAACAGCGCCACGAATGTTGGGAATATTTTGTCGGACTTCGCCATAAGCCGCGCCAGGCCCCCGGGGTTACCTTCTTCGATTATCCCGCGTAAAACCGATTGGCCCAGTTGAGAGGGGTCGCGGTCGAGGATCAGGTGGAGGATCTCTTGAACCGTCGGCAGGCCGACCCAACGATATTGATTGTCCAGGTGAGGTGATAAGTAATCGCTTTTCAGGTCAAGCGACCGAGAGGCATGGGGGGGATCGTATGATTCGTGCCCGATTTTGTGCCGCTGTCCGGTTAGGTTCCCTGCTTGGTGAGCATGGCGTTAATATTGCCACATCCAAGATCTGATTTTATCAAATAGACTTCAGGGTTAACTTTCTACTATTCATCTCTGAGTTCCCAAAGTCATAAATTTTTTGCCCTCTCGAACCTCACTGATTCCGGTGGTGTTCAGGAAACATAGTTACCTCTGTTAGATTGCCAAAACCTTAATCCTGCCAAATTACATCTCAATAAAAAAGAAGAAAATAGTTACTTTTTGCTATAATAAAAAAAATCCTTAATAGCCTGTGCCAATTATGAACTAAAGAGGCAATATGACATCTCCCAATGTGGAGATAGGCAAGGAAGAGGGGAAGTCATAACATTTGAAACAGACCCATCGCTATCATCGACATTTCCTATCTGAAATCCAAAATCTATCGGCTTGACAAATAGCTGAAAGAGGCCTAGCTTTAAATTAGGCTCTATCAGTATATTTTTATCGATAGAAATTCTCTTGAGTGCTTAACCTCTTAGGTAGGGTGACTTTATGAAACTTTTTAAGAAAAAGACTCTTACTGGGTTGTCTAGGACATGCGGCTGAGCAGCAAAAATTGGTCCGACGGCTCTGTCGGACGCACTTGAAGGTCTTGCCCCCCCAAATGATCCCAACCTGTTGGTCGGCATCGAGACCGCTGATGACGCAGCAGTATATCGGCTGACTGATGAGATCGCCATGATCAATACCGTCGATTTTATTACGCCGCCGGTTGACGATCCATACTGGTTTGGCCAGATTTCTGCAGCGAATTCCATTTCCGATGTATACTCCATGGGCGGCAAGCCCGTAACCGCTCTCAATGTCGTGATGTTTCCATCAAAGCAGCTTGACATGGGCTTTTTAAAAGAGATTCTGCGCGGCGGCTATGACAAGGTTATGGAAGCTGGCGCCTGTCTTGTCGGTGGGCACACAGTAGATGACGAGGAGCCTAAGTACGGGTTGTGCGTAAATGGCGTGGTCCACCCGGAACGTATCATTACCAATGCCGGTTCGTTACCTGGAGATGCGCTTATCCTGACAAAGCCGATTGGCTCCGGTGTCTTGTTTAATGCGGTGCGATCTGGGAAATTACCTTTCAAGGAGCTTGAAGAAGATCTCCTGCCCTCCCTTGCCGCTCTTAATGATAAGGCCATGGAAACAGCGCTGCAATTTGATCTGCATGCCTGCACCGATATTACCGGTTTCGGTATTCTCGGCCACCTCCTTGAAATTGCTCATGGTTCCAACTCCAGGGTCCTGCTCAGTTATAAAAATCTCCCATTCTATCCAAGTGCATTGGAAATGTACAAAAAGGGGGAAACCACCGGCAGTAACAGTCCTAACCGAAAAATGGTGGCGAAACACGTTCTGGACATGCAGATTACCCTTTCGAGTACAGAGGACGAACTCCTTTATGATCCTCAAACCTCTGGCGGGCTGTTGCTTTCCGTGCCAAAGGTCCAGGCGGATGAGATGCTGGCGGCATTGTACAACAATGGTGTGAAAGCAGCAACCTGCATTGGCGAGGTGCTTGGGGAACCAGTGGGAATCACGGTTGAGTGATTTTCAATAACTCATTAGAGAGACACCAGGGATGGATCTGCTTCTCCTGATAGGTGGCCTTGGGATATTTGCCGGTTTTATCTCCGGCCTGCTGGGGATAGGAGGCGGCATTGTAATGGCGCCCCTGCTTTTATATGTACCCAGCTGGTTCGGTTTTTCGCCACTCCCCATGAGAGATGTAGCCGGATTGACTATTGTTCAGGGTCTGGTTGCCTGTCTGTCAGGCGCTTTGACACACAAAAAGTTTCATTTTGTCTCGAGCCGCCTGACAGGATGGATGGGCATAACCATATTTTTGACTGCATTGGCAGGAGGCGCAGCAGCAGGGTATGTAGCCAACGCCCTGCTTTTGGCAATCTTTGCCCTTATGGCCATGCTTGCAGCTGTCCTCATTTTTGTGCCCACCAGGAAGGACAGCGAAAATCCAGATATTGCGACATTTTCATTCAGCCGCGTGCGGGCCATGGCTGTAGCGGGCTCAGTCGGTCTTCTGGGAGGTCTTGTCGGTCAGGGAGGTTCTTTTATTCTTATTCCGCTCATGACCTCTTTTATGCAGGTCCCTACCAGAATTGCCATAGGCAGTAACCTGGCAATAGTATTTCTCTCTTCCCTGGCCGCATTCCTGGGCAAAGCGTTCACCGACCAGATTGTCTGGCGCCTGGCTGTACCGATTATTATTACAGTCATCCCCGCGGCCCATCTAGGTGGTCTGGTCAGTCACAGGGCTCCGGTGGCGCTATTACGCCTGTTATTGGCCTTCTTTATTGCCTTGGCAGCATTGAAGGTAGGATTTTCCGCCGCAGGATTTTGATCAAAAACATCAAGTCTGAATAACTACGAGTAGAAGAGTCAGGCCTGAAATCAGTTCGTCTCCAGGAAACATCTGATATGGTCGCTGCGGGCCGGATGGCGCAAGCGCTGCAGTGCCTCCTGCTCGATCTGACGGATCCGTTCGCGGGAGACATTGAACCGTTTTCCCACCTCGTCCAATGTGCATTCGCTTTTTCCCCCGATCCCAAAACGGAGACGAATGACCTGTGCCTCACGGTCACTGAGGGTGCTCAGGATATTCTCTATCTGTCTGCCGAGGTCTGCAGTTATGGCCATGTCATCAGGTGAACCAGCCTGCTTGTTTGACAGGATCTGCATCAGGCTCTGACAATTCTCGCCCGTTGGTTCCTCCAGTGAGACCGGTTCTCTCGTAGTCTGCATAATGGAGAGCATCTTGTTGTAGGGCATATAGGTGGTCTTTGATAACTCGCCTATGGTTGGTTTTCTGCCCAGTTGCTTATGTAAGCTACTGAAAGATTTGTTGAAATGGTTGCAGGAGACAAGGAAGTGGGCAGGGAGTTTGATGGTTCTGGTCTTTTCCGGGATGGCCCTGGTGATTGCCTGTCGGATCCACCAGGAGGCATAGGTGGAAAAACGCCGGCCGGTATTGTGGTCAAAGCGAAAGACGGCCCGCATCAGGCCGATGCATCCTTCCTGGGTGAGGTCGGCCAGGCTCAACCCCCTGTCGGTATACCGTTTGGCAATGGAGCAGACCAGGCGCAGATTTGTGGTGATCAGGGTGTCTTTGGCTGTTTCAATTTCAGCGGCCAAGGTCTTGCACTGGGTAAAGAGGGTATGGAGTTTGTCGTCTTGCGGGGACTCTTGGCAGGCTGCCTCCAGGGTGGTGAGCATATGGCAGAGACGACGTTTACCCGGTTTTATCGGATTGTCTTTTTTTTCCCAATCATTCAGAGCCGTTCGCAGGGTGAGCAGCTTTTTGGAGGGAGACTGGGTCTCCCTGATGCCAAGGACGATCGCATGAAAGTTTTCCCGAACGACCCTCGTATGCCTGATCTCCTCTTCATGGGTGAGAAGTTTTGTCGAGAGATGCTCCTGTTCGGCAAGCGAAGGAGGCTGTCTGCTATCCATCAAGCGAATATCTGGGTGGGCGGGACTGCTTTTTTGAAATTCGGCCTGCTCTTCTTCATGTGTATGCAGCATTGGCGGTTCCTCGGTATGAATGGGTTAGCTCAAGTTAGCTTTGTGTAGGAAATAAAAGCAAAAAATGGGCCATCCTGAGTTGCGTTTTTTATTTATGTATAAATATCGATATGTTATTTGTTTTGTTTGTCCTTTGCTTTGCGCGATTTGTCAGTCAGGGAGGCCGGGAAAGTGACAACTCAGTTCCCGATATGATAGGTGGTGCCGACAATGTGGATCATTGTCAGAGGGGACCGCTCCTCCACCGTAGCTGTAATTGCCAAGGAATAGCAAGGTTGCCTGGGGAAAACTCGAGACTTGCATAACGATATGAGAATGTGTAAAGATAGTAGGCGGGTGTAAACAAGGTTTTCGTTTATCGGGTTGTAAGAGAATGGGGGGCATTGATATGGAAGTTGGAAATAATCTTTCTTCGCTGAGGCGCAGGCTCGATCAGGTAAGCGGCAGCTGGACCATGGATGATTATACCGCCTTGGTCACATTTTATATAAAACTGTTGCCAAAGGTGATGCATGTGGAGCGCTGTACCATCTTTCTCAATGAGATCGGCACTGGTTCTCTGATTTCCATGTATGGAACAGGATTGGAGAAAAATGTTATTAAGGCGCCTCTGGAGGGGAGCATTGTTGGCCGGGTTCTGGCCAGCGGCAAGAGTGTCATTGAAAATGATCTCCATACGGTCTCCGGTTATCATCTGCTGGCCGATGAACAGACAGGATTTGACAGCCGCAATACCCTCTGTACCCCCATAAAGGGGGTTACCGATAATGGGATTATCGGTGTTATCCAGCTCTTGAACCGGCAGGAAAAAGAATGTTTTAATGCCAATGATCAGAAGGACCTGGAACAAATTGCCGGATATCTGTCCATCTCCATAGAGTCGATCCTGCTCAACAAGAAAATTCTTCAAATTGCCGATGAGTTTGAAACTGAAGTATCGCGCCTGGAGCTTAGCTCGGTTCGAGGTGGACGCTTTATTGCTGAGAGTCCTGCCATGCGTGCAGTACTTGAACTGGTTTGGGTGGTACGCAATACCCCGGTCAATGTTCTGATCCAGGGAGAGAATGGAACCGGTAAGGAGCTTGTGGCCAGGATGATCCATGACAATGGGGATCGACGTGACCATCCCTTTGTTCCTGTGAACTGCGCCTGCCTGCCTGAATCACTGGTGGAAAGCGAATTTTTTGGTCATGAAAAGGGAGCGTTTACCGGGGCCAATCAGAGTAGAAAGGGGCTTTTTGAAGAGGCTGAAGGCGGATCTCTGTTTCTTGATGAGATCGGTGAAATGGCACTCATGGTGCAGCCCAAGTTTCTGCGGGCCATTCAGGAGCAGGAGGGGAGCAGGCTGGGGAGTAATGTCTTGATCCCATATGATGTGCGCCTCATTTCAGCAACCAACCGTAACCTGGCAGAAGAGGTTGAAAAAGGGAGCTTTCGCAAGGATTTATTCTTTCGCCTCTTCTCTGTGGAGATTGAGATTCCGCCGCTGCGTGAGCGAAGAGAGGATATTCTGCCCCTCGCTTTTTCCTTCCTGGAGGATACCAATCGGCGATTTAAAAAGAAGGTGGCTGGATTCAGTCCGCAGCTGCTCGTGCTCTTTGAAGAATATCCCTGGCCCGGCAATGTCCGTCAGTTGTTGAAAGAGGTGGAGCGCCTGGTGGCTCTGACCGGAGATGATCTCCTGATGCAGGTGGAGACCTGTTCCCGTGAGCTGCGCTCCTTTGGGGCTGCCGGCAGCATAGGAGAGACGCAAAGGGCAAAGGACGGATATTCCCTGCCTGATCAGGTGATGTCTCTGGAAAAAAGACTCATCATCAAGGCTCTTGAGGAAACAAAGGGCAATAAGACACAGGCCGCCAAGCTGTTGCGGATCACCAGGCAGGGCTTGCTGAAAAAGATAAAACGTTATCAGCTGAACTTTTGATGGAAAAGCAGGACCTTCCACTTCGAAGTCCCTTCTTCGCTGTCATGTCCCTTCAACTCGCCACTATTTCATACCCTCACTTTTGAGCCTCGTAGAAAGGTGGAAAGTCCTCGTTGACTGAGTTGATTGTCTCTATGATTCCCTTAATTGAACTTTCTGTCACCCTGTGGTATCTAGTGTTGTGGGCTCTTGTCATAGGGGTGTTATCTAGAAATTGAAAAGTATGGAAATGCTATCCAGGAGGAGGATGTTTTGATGAAGAGATCAATACTACTGGTCTGTTGTCTCGTCGCAGGTTTTTTGCTTATTGTTCAATATGCTGCGGCAGAGATCGGAGCTGGTTGCGGAAAGGGATGTAAAGGGCAAAATCGCCAGGCACAACAGCAGCCCCTTGATGCAGAAGCAAAGAAAAAATATGAGAAATTTTTGCAGGAGACAGCTGAGTTGCGCAGAGAACTGGGTGAAAAACAGGCCGCATATCAGTCGTTGATGGCCTCTGAGAACCCGGATCCTTCACAGGCTGCCCTGCTTACTGAAGAGTATTTTCAGTTACGTGATTTCCTGACAGAAAAAGCCGTGCTGGCAGGGCTTGTGGAAAGAAGGGGCGGTTGCAATGGTTGCAATGGGAAGTCAGGAGTTGCCTGTGGGCTTCCCGCTCCAGGGAGAAATGTTGAAAAGACAAATTAATGGTTGTTTACCTAGTTAGTGGTTGACCATAACTGACTTTTTTCTCCTGACTCTTCGTTGTTCTCAAGATGTAATCGTCGGGATATCTGGAGATGTGCCTCAATGGAGCTAGTGCCCGTAGTTTGGGTGATTCCTGCGGGCATCTTCGGTTAAGTCCGTCGGGCGTCTTGCTTGAGAAGAAAAAATCTCATTTCTGGACAGACACCTATTGAAAGAATGGAGACTGATAGTGCGAACAAGAGTGTCGATATTCACCCTGCTTGCATGTTGTCTGCTGCTGTATGCTTCCGCGACACCAGCGGCAGCAGCAGATGCAAAAAAAGGAAGTAGGATCTACAACCAGTACTGTGTTGCCTGCCATGGAGCAGAAGGAAAAGGTGATGGAGATCGGGCAAAAAATGAGCAACTCGATCCCAGGCCCCGCGTACACGCCAATGGCGACTATATGAACAAGCTACCGGATATGCGATTGTTCAGGGTCATAAAGTATGGCGGCAGGGCCATGAACTTTTCTCATATTATGCCGCAATGGCAGCATATCTTGTCTGATGCAGATATCCTTGATGTCCTGGCCCACATCAGAAGTCTGGCAGATCCGCCGTTTGAGCCGGGGATGGTACAAGGGTGTATGATACCGGTTCCTGAAAATGAGCGAACAGGCCCTCTGAAGCAGTGAGAGTCTGCAGCAAGCTTGAGGGGATATGAGTTTTCGCTCACCTTTTGTAACGATCCCATTGGAGAGGATGATACCCTAAAATCGTTTTTCGAAATAGGGCGCCAACACCTCGGGAACGGCAACGCTGCCGTCTTCCTGCTGGTAGTTCTCCAGGACGGCAAGCAGGGTCCTTCCCACAGCAAGCCCGGAGCCATTGAGGGTGTGGACGAGTTTGCTTTTCTTCTGACCATTGGGGCGGTAGCGGATACCGCCGCGTCTGGCCTGGAAGTCGAGAAAGTTGGAACAGGAAGATATTTCGCGATATTCATTCTGACCCGGGAGCCAGACTTCGATGTCATAGGTCTTGGTGGCAGAAAAACCAAGATCGCCGCTGCAGAGGGTGACCACCCGGTAATGCAGGCCCAGCAGCTGCAGGACCTCTTCTGCATCAGCCAGGAGATCTTCCAGTTCCTGGGCTGAGGTTTCAGGGGTGGTGAATTTGACCAGTTCCACCTTGTTAAACTGGTGCTGCCTGATGAGTCCCTTGGTGTCCCGACCATAAGAGCCGGCCTCGGAGCGGAAGCAGGGGGTGTAGGCCGTCAGCCTGACGGGCAGTTCATTTTCATCCAGGGTCTCATCACGGTAAATATTGGTGACCGGTACCTCGGCAGTGGGGATCAGATAGAGATCCCAGTCCTGGATGCGGAAGAGGTCCTCGGAGAATTTTGGCAGCTGACCGGTGGCGGTCATGGACGCACTGTTGACCAGGAAGGGAGGCAGGACCTCCTGGTAGCCATGTTTCTCTGTGTGGAGATCGAGCATGAAGTTGGTCAAGGCCCGCTCCAGCTTGGAAGCAAAACCGGTGAGCAGGGCAAAGCGGGCACCGGAGAGCTTGGCGGCTCGCTCAAAGTCAAGGATGTTCAGGGCCTCGCCAATCTCCCAATGGGTCTTGGGCGCAAAAGAAAAAGCAGGTTTGTCGCCCCATTTCTTGAATTCCAAATTGTCGCTGTCATCCTGACCTTGCGGCACATCATCACTGCAGAGGTTGGGAATGGAGAGGACCAGATCCTGCAGCCGGGTCTGAATTTCACCGAGTTTGCTGTCCAGCTCTTTGATCTTCTCAGAAGTCTTGCGCATCTCCGGAATCAGAGTGTCTGCCTCTTTTTTCTCTTGGTCACTGCCCCTTTTCAGCTGGGCGATCTCCTTGGAAACGGTGTTGCGTCTGTTTTTTAACCCCTCCACCTCTTTGAGCAGTTCAAGTCGTTGCTGGTCAACAGTGGCGAACTCATCAACTTTGTCTGTGGGCAACCCTCTTTTGGCTGTTTTTTTCCGAACAAGATCCAGGTGTTCTCTGATAAAACGTAGTTCAAGCATGGCGAAGTTTGTCTCGGCTGAGATGTATGGTTAACTGTTTGTGCGTACGGTATTGATTTTTACCGGCCTAGGGGCCATGGCATTGCTTTGATTTTTATCATGGCTACTGATTGAAATCAACCTCTATCAAATTGCTTTTCGAAATGGCATCTGCTATCTTAGAGAGGTTTTGAAAAAGAGCAGTGTCTCTGCTGTACACCCTAAACATTATCCCGGATATCAGATTTGCCTGCATTGGACACCCATAACACTCTGGTTATCTTTCTCACAGAACTGCGAAAGTCGATCCGAGCCCTTGGCATCAGTGTCATGGTCGCCACTGTAGCGATTTTTTTTCTTTCTCCGGAATTGCTGCGCATGGTTCAAGACCACCTGGCAGACAAACTCTATTTTTTTTCCGTGGCAGGCCCTTTTCTGGCCCATGTCAAGCTAGCTCTTTTTGCAGCGCTCTATGGACTTATGCCGTGGCTTATGGCCGTGCTCTGGCGAGCCATGGGGAAACCTTTCGGGGTAGAGGGAAGTCAGCTGTTTTTCTTTATTCTCTTTACCTGCCTGCTCTTTTACGCAGGAACCCTGTTCTGCTACTTTGTCACGCTGCCTTTTGGCATCAAATTCCTTCTAGGGTTTGGGTCTGCTGATCTGCAACCGGTTATATCCATTGGCCGTTTCGTCAATTTTACCACCATATTCATCTTGGCCTTCGGGGTTGTTTTTGAGTTGCCCATCTTTATGGTGTTTATGGCAAAAGTCGGTGTTTTTTCCAGGAGCTTTTATGAGAAAAACAGGCGTTATGCCCTTCTCTTGATTGCCATCCTTGCAGCACTGCTGACACCGACCCCGGATATCGTCAATATGCTGCTTATGGGGGGGCCGCTGTATCTCCTCTATGAGGCTGGAATCGTTATCCTCATGGTGATGCGTATCAAGTAAGTGGAGGGGGGAGGCTGAAGGAAGGGACCTGCTTCTACCCTTCCCCTTGCATCCTTCAGCGCAGCTGTTAGAATTCGTAGAGGCGGTAGCCCTCTTCTGCGAGCAGGGCAGCGGTGACTCCGATTGTGCCGGATACTGAGCAGGATGGGCTGCGACCTTTGAGGCAGACACCGGAGATATCCTGAAGCCGGGCCAGTTCCAGGGCTTGGCTGGCACCTGTCAGGAACATGGCTGTGACATCTTCACCACTCCTGGTACAAACACGGGCCTTGCCCTGAAGCACATCTCGGCCGTCACCGCCGATGATGTCGGCTGCTGGACGTGGAGTAGGGAGACCGCCCAACTGCTCCGGACAGACAGGAATCCAGATGTTGTCCTTCAGGAATTTTTTGCACTCCGGGTTGGGCTTTATTTTGCCGTCATAACGAGTGCAGAGACCGACGAGACAGGCGCTGACAAGAAAGATCGATTGAGGGGGAGAGTTACTCATAAGGCTGCCTTGTGCCTCTCCACAAATATCCTTTTTCTCCTGACGCTTCATTGCCCTTAAAGTTTAATCCTTGGAATATCAACTGTATATTTGCGGTTTGGCTCGTCGAGCGCCTTGTTTGAGAAGAAAGAACTTCAGTTATGGCCAGACACTAACTTGGAAAATTGTCTTTTCCTCAAGCGCTGCATAGATGAAAAAGGAATGCAGCGTAACTTGATTCTGGATTCTGAAGACTTACTCCTGTATTCTGTTTATACCATGAAACACAAACGAAAAATATCCCTTTCCCCCATGCAGCAGAAACAACTGCTGCGTATCTCCCTCTGCATTCTGGGAGCCACGTTATTGTGGATTATGTTTGCTCCTGGCCGGGGAATGTTTTTTTTGTATCAGCAGAAAAAGCATCTTGCAGCGCTCACAGCAGAACAGGAGGCATTGGTCCTGAAAAATCAAGAATTGGAGCTGGAAGTCGAACGGTTACAGAGCGACGAGGAGTACCTGGAACAGGTTGCCAGGGAAGAGCATGGGATGTTGAAGAAAAACGAGATGGTTTTTGATTTTGCCAAAGAAAAGAAAGAGAAAAAGTAACAGAGGGCTCTCTTTTGCTTGAAAGAAGCCCCCTGCTTTTCGGGGAGGCCGCACGGGCCTCGCAATTTACTATGCTCAGGAAAATCCGGAACGTGAGGAACAGCCGGAAAGGGCGCCTGCCGGGATGGGACTCCCCTTGGCAGGCTGGCTGGTGGTGGAAATCAGTTTTTTGATGTTTGAACTGTTGCAGTACTTGCATGTCAGCTCATCAACTGCCGAGGCTATCAGGACCAGGCTTTCAAAGGTCTTGCCGCAGTCCTCGCAGTGGAATTCGTAAATAGGCATGTTCATCTCCTGTGGGTAAAAAGAAGCTATAATGGGCTTGTCCTGCGGTGGAAAGGCCGGAGACAAGCTGTTGTATTCAATTGAAAGATCCATGCCCGTGATAAAGAAAGACAGGATCTGCTGACAGTCTAACTTACAGCTAACTATTTTATCTTCTGTTTGTCTTGTCAAGATGCTTCTTCCTTTTTTCTGTGGCTGAGAAAGAGAAAGAAAGAAAATTAAAGAATAAGAAGACCTTTATGGAAGAAGAACTCCTCCAGTTTCTCCACGATATCCGCAGCGTTCTTCGCTGTCACCAGGTCGGTTCCATTGGAGACTATCCTGCATCACCCGAGCTTTCAGATTTTCTTGCAAGGTGTGAACAGAAAACGTCTCCTGTTGCAGAGAAGATATCGTCTCTGCCGAAAAAAATGAAGGAAACGAAAGTCACAGCAGTCAGGAGAAAAAGTGATCAGAGCTGCCTTGCCGAGATCGCTGAAGAGGTGGGGCTGTGCAAAGGCTGTGGACTTGCCGGGCAGAGACAATGTGTTGCACCCGGAAAAGGGGGAGGAGGGACCATTCGTCTTTTGCTTATCGGTCACTGGTTATCAGTCCCTGAACCTGCCTCGATACCAGCTGCGGGAACTGTTTTCGGTACCCAGGAAGATCTGATGCTGGAACGGATGCTGGCTGCCATCCATCTCACACCGGAAGAGGTTTTGGTCACCAATGTCATCAAATGCGGTATCGGGCCGGAAATCCAGCCGCAGGCAGAGCATATTGATGCCTGCTCATCCTATCTGCAGCGTCAGATCAAAGCTGCCGCACCAGAACTCATCTGCACCATGGGTATGGTTGCCACCAGGGCCCTGCTTCGACTCTCCCAGCCGCTTTCCAGACTGCGAGGACAGTTTTATATGTATCAAGGAGCCGATGGACAGGAAATTCCTCTGCTCCCCACCTTTCATCCCAGTTACCTTCTGCAGAACCCTGAAATGAAAAAGGCCACCTGGCTGGATCTCCAGGCTCTGGAGAAACGAATATCTCAGAAATAGATCCGATCCCCCCTGTTTTTTCAATCCAACTTGCTCCTGGAATTGTCTTTTTTCCTTCTGGTGGTAGGATGGGTCCCACAAGAGCCATCGCATGGAACGTTTCCCAGTGAATATTGAATGAGAATGCTTTCACTTGCAGCAGCTCAAACTTGAGCTGACAATTCTCCAGACCAGGTGAGACCCAATCTGACCATATCAGGAAACATCCCCCCTTTTCCTTATCCTTCTAGCATGTAGGGTTGCAAACAGATGTCTTCCATCCGTCTGGTTTGACATCCGACTCTTTTGGAATATATAATTTTATGAGAGAGATAGGGAAAGTCAAACCTTTCAACAGACAGGCACAGAAAACCACTGGAGTTACAAGTCAGCCAGGCTCGCCTTCAAGGGGGGCAACCGTGCTATTTTTTTCGATTCTGTTTGTTCACTTCATCTAATGAATTCTGGGAGGGATGCACATGCGGTTAACAGCCATCTATCGTTGTTCTATTCTTTTTATACTGGGGGCTGCATGTGTTACCAACCTTGCTTCCTGCAGTAAGCCCATGACAACCGACGATGACTCTGTTTTGCGGAAGGAAGTGTTATTGAAAGATATGGGCAATGGAGTGTGTCGCCAACTTCCATCAGGACTGATGTGGCAGATTAAAGAAAGTCAAAAATTCTCCACCTGGAACGAAGCCAATGACTATGTGAAGGGGTTGAAACTCGGCGGATTCGATGATTGGCGATTGCCAACCCGCGAGGAGTGTCTCAACTTCTCCGAGTTGCTTGAGATGAAAAAGGGAGATTGCCCCATCAAGTTCAAGAGAGCCCATTGGATCAGCAACAATAATAGGCATAAGTCCGGGTATTGGGAAGATTATCCACTCTGTGGGGGATCAGAGTTTCGTTGGGTAAAAGGGAAGAAGGGCACTGTGCGGGCAGTTCGTCCCTGATTTGGTCAGAAGGAATTCAGGGCCTGAGGCAACAGGGCCATTAGGGAGTGTATCGTCACATTTTACTGCTTGGCAGCCCGTTTTTAAAGAAGCTGTCATAAAAAACAATGTGCAGCCTGTGCGCTGTTATCCTTCGCAGAGCGGGCCGGACGAGAACCTCTTTTGTCATGACCCGGCATCCACTCAACCCACATCTCTGCGGGAATCAGGTGAATAAAGGGAGGAAAAATGCTCAATGTGGAATTGGATGAAGAAACAGGAATTGCAATTTTAATCCCAGACGGCGCATTGTCAGAAAGTGATTTTATGAATGCATCAACTCTCATTGATCCATACATAGAGAAATCGGGAAAACTGAAGGGGCTTATCATATGGGTAAAGGCATTTCCTGGATGGGAATCTTTTGCTTCCATGATTAAGCATTTTAATTTTGTTAAAGAGCATCACCGAAAAGTGTCTCATGTAGCTCTTGTCACAGATTCACTACTGGGTGATTTTGCAGAAAAAATTGTAGAACACTTTGTTGCCGCTGAAATTAAACATTTTTCGTTTAATGAATTGGATAATGCGCAACACTGGATTGTAGATGCAGAATCAAACCAAATCACCTGATACAATACTCGACGGGGAAAAATTGCCGGAAGAGGTCACTGCAGGTGAGTATGGAGGGGCAGGTATTAGTACAGAGCGATAAGCCCTCTCTGCCCCAATGTCTTCAAGAATGTTGTTACGGCATGTTCTGCTTCCTGGGTCGTTATCTTGTATTCTTCAGCAAAATGGCGGATGATTTCCCGCACTGTTCTCTTGCCGTCAATTTCCTGCCAGACAAAACTTCCCATCTGATCCAGTTGCAGCTTTTTGGTTGGGAGGGCTTCCTGGTTCTTACCGAATTTTCGATGCAGTGCCTGAAAAAAAGCGTTCAGTGGAAGGGGATAGGTGAAGAGGATCTCTCCACTGTCGAGCTGCTGCCACTGGATTGTGTCGTTTTGTGCGGGAACGCACTCCAGGGCCTGGGTCCGATTAAGGACAGAGGGATCAGAGGGAGAGATTGTCATAGCTGTTCAGGATGGAAATGGTCTGTTCTTCTGGAATGGGTTTCTTGTCTTCAAGGAATAATCCGCTTAAACGGTCCTGCTCAGGATGGTGGCGTAAGGTCATCCAGTGGAAGGGTGGTTTTCGCTTGAAGCGGGTGAGGATCTGACGAAAAATAGAGGGATGGTTGCTGTAGCTCACTGCAGGGGGACGGTGGACGATTTCTGTCTCCGGTACCTCAGTCCCACTGAGGTGAACCATGAGATTTGCCAGGGATGTCGTCTGCAGACGCAGGGAGGCCTGTGCCAGACGGCAGAGATGCATGGTGAGCCCGGAGTCGGTAAATGAGAGTCGGGTCAGGCCGGCAGTAAAACTGTAACTGCTGAGCTGAAATTTTTGAGGAATAAGAATACGAAAATCCTGGATTGTCCAGAGAGTGTCTTCTTCTGCTGGAGTATGACAGTTCAGGGAAGAAAGGGTCTGTTGCAGATCTTGACGCTGCATGGCTTGGGCACGGAGAAAATAGAGGAGAAAGTTGGTTCCACAGTGTCTACAGCTCAACAGGGCCCCTTTGGGTTCATCACTCTGTTTGTCAGCCAGTGGAATGACCTCATACTTTTTTTCTAGTTGCTGCCAGGCGCTGGGTACGGATTGTTGTCCATACAGACCGGCATCTTTTTGCAGATTGCGAAGAATCGGGTCAGTGGCAATTTTTTTGTTGGTCTCGTTTTTTTGCCATCGCAGTTCGAAGATCGGCCTGAAATCCTCTTCAAAGAGAAGGTGCTTGTGGCCGGAGACAAAGGTCTCCCATTGTGTTGGACAAGACAGGGTGATGCCGTTCCAGCCAATGGGCCGCAAGGTCTCTATGGAAGTCATCAGGGCAGGATTATTTCGGGATAAAATAATCCCAGTTATCCTTTTTCGGCATCATGTGCTGCATCATCATCTCGCCCTCATTTTCGGCTGAACTGCATTGCTTGTTGAAACAGAGCTGTTCCTGTGCAATTCGATCCGGAAGGTAGAGTTTGACCATGTTGCCAATATTTTCGTTTGGGTTCCGGGTATTGTGCTGAAGGATCAGGTGAATCCGGTTCTTTTCCTTGTCAATAAACTTCCATTTCCAGATATGGAGAATACCAAAGGAATCTCCCTTCCACTCGGTCGGCTTTCCATATTTCTGCTTGTATTTTTTGAGCAGGGTTTTGAAAAAGGTTTTACTGGAATCAGCATACTTTAATTTGATTTTGACAATCTCTCCCGGGAATTCACAGATACCGTAAGAGATGATTCCTTTGTCAAAACCGTTCCAGTCATAAATAACCACTTCTTTGAGAAAATTTGAATATTCTATGTCAGGATAGTCGGTGACATTGCTGCCCAGGACAAACCCTCCTACCCCGTGGGGAACCTCTTGCGCAGAAGCTGTTCCAGGAAAAAACAGGAGAAGCAGGGAGAGGAATATGATACCGGGAAAGGGCAATATCTTCACAATGGGGCTCCGACAATGAATGAAATGAGTTGTAAACGCATGGTGTCCTGATTTCAGATTACTGTGTATTTCGTGCGAGGGCAACTCGAAACCGGGTATCATACTAAAAGGTGTATCATGGAATAAAGCTTCCTGCCAGTGTAAATACCGCTTGCAATATTTTGCTAATCCAGTGACAATTCTTCAGAAGAAACATGGTGTGAGTCACCGCCTCTCTACTCCTTCTTTTTCCTCCGGCCGCATGAAAAAAACTGCAGCAGATAACAGTGTTCGTATCACCGAGCGGCCACTCTTTTACTGGATCCTCAGGCGTCACCGGGCCATGCAGCTGTTTCTATTGTTGGTCATTGTGATCACTCTGTTTTTTAAAGTTTTTCCTCTGGAGATGCAGAGGCGCATCATCAATGAGGCCATTTACCTCAAAGATACGCACCTGCTCTTTCTCTACTGCGGCCTGTACATCGGCGCGGTTACCATTGCCGGTCTTCTGAAATACGTCACCAATGTCCTGCAGCTCTATATCGGCCAGAAGATTCTGGTGGAGATGCGAACGGAACTTTATCACCATGTCCTGCAACTGCCACTGCAGTTCTATCGGAAAATGCAGCCGGGAACCGTCATTTCGGCGATGACTGCGGAACTGAACGCCATCGGCTTTTTCCTTGGCGGTGCGCTGGCCATCCCCATCACCAGTGTGTTGACCTTTGTCGTGTTCATAGGCTTCATGTTCAACCTCAACCCACTGCTGGCTATGCTGAGCATGGGAGTATACCCTGTCGAGATCATTGTCATCCCTTTTCTGCAAAAAAAATACAACAGACTCAATAAAAAACGAGTGCAGACAACACGATTCATGGCCAATGTAGTGAATGAGTCCATCTCCGGAATCCATGAGGTCCACGGCAACGGGAGTTATCAGCTGGAAGAGAAAAAGCTCACTTCATATATTCAGCAGCTGTACACCTTGTTGAAGAAGCTGTTCATCGTCAAGTACGGTATCAAGTTTGCCAATAATGTCTTTCAGTCGGTGGGGCCATTTATCCTCTTTCTTGTGGGCGGTTACATGGCAATCAACGGTCAGTTTACCCTTGGTGCACTGGTGGCCTTTCTCTCTGCCTATGAAAAAGTGTATGACCCGTGGAAAGAACTTATTGAATATTATCAGAGCTATCAGGATGCCCAGGTCCGGTATAAGCAGATCATGAAGACCTTTGATCTGGATCCTGAGCATGCCTTGCTGCCTTACGGCCGTAGCCCGTTCACTCTGCAGGGCAATATAAGCATGAAAAATATTACATTCAAGGTCCCCAGCGGGGTCAAACTGCTTGAAAACATTAACCTGGATGTGAGGGCCAACGAGCAGGTCGCGCTTGTGGGCTATTCCGGTTCCGGCAAATCAACGCTCTCTCTGCTCATTGCTCAGCTCTATGATGCCAGCAGGGGGACTATTGTTATAGATGATCATCAGATGGATGAGTTGAGCAAGCTTGATATCTGCAGCAATGTGGCCATGATTGCCCAGCAGCCCTTCATCTTTTCCGGCACCATTCGTGACAATCTGCTCTATGGAATCCAGGCGATTGCTGGTGACAGCCCTCCCCCTGACCGTTCACAACTCCTCTCTGTGATCCGTCAGGTAGGCCTGCAGGACGACATCATTCGCTTCGGCCTGCAGGCAGTACTTACCCATGAGCAATGCAAACCGTTTCGAACTAAATTTTTACGCATGCGGCAGATTATCCAGACCAGCTTGAGGAGTGAATTTGAACAGGCCATTGAGTTTTATGACGCCACTGCTTACCTGTACTACTCCAACATCCGCGACAATATCGTCTTTGGCGACAGTTTAAACAGGGAATTTGTCATTGAACACTTACCCGACCATCCCGGTTTCATGAAATTGCTGGGGGAGACAAAACTGGAAAAACCCTTGTTGACCCTGGGCTATGCCATAGCCGCACAGTCGGTCGCCCTGCTTGCTGATTTCCAGGATGATGAATTCTTTTTCCGGGATAACCCCATGGAAGCTGACGAGTTCACCACCTATAGCCGATTAATGGACAGGTTGACCGGTCCGCAGCCGACGGAAAAAGAGGCTCGTCGTCTTCTGCTCATCCTGGCCCTGCGGTTTATTCCCAAAAAACATTCTATTGTCTCTCTGCCTTCTGCCATGGAGGAGAAAATAGTTGCAGCAAGGCACCGCTTCCTGGCAAGCATCGTCCATATAGATATGGATCACTGCAAGATACACGGGACATGTAACCCCTGTGAAAAGGACCCCGGATTAGGCGATACAAGCACTTTTATACCCTTCTGCCCCAGCGAGTACATGTACACCCACACTCTGCTTGACAATATCCTTTTTGGTGCAGTGAAGTCAGAGCAACTCCTTGATGAGCAGTTGCGCGATATTGCCAGACGGGCCTTTGAAGACGAACTTCTTCTTGATGAGGTGATGGAGATCGGACTGGGGTTCGAGGTGGGCAGCAAAGGTGACCGGTTGTCAGGAGGCCAGAAGCAGAAACTTGCCATTGCCAGGGCATTTCTCAAAGATGCCCCTATCTTGATTATGGATGAGGCAACTGCCAGCCTCGACAATACTTCTCAGGCCCGGATTCAGGGCCTGCTGGAAACCGATTTTAAGGGCAGTAAGACGGTGATTGCTGTTATCCACCGGCTGGACCTGACTCCGGCCTATGACCGGATCGTTGTCTTGAAGGCCGGTCGAATTGTTGAACAGGGAACATATGATGAACTCATGGCGCGAAAAGGAGCGTTTTATGAACTCGCCCGAGCAGAAAATTGATCCGGATGTGCTGAGCCAGCTCACGGAGACGCAGGAGTTTTTTAACAGGATGCCCATCTTCTCCGGTGCGCCGGCAGGGGTGATAAAGATGTTTGCCTATCTTGCCAAGAAAGAAGAATATGTAAAGGGAGAGAATATCATAACCGGAGATACCCGCTGCGATCGACTGTTTCTTATCATGTCGGGCAAGGTGGATATTTTTCAAATGTTTGAGGGGCGCCGTTTCCACCTGCAGCTGCTGAGCGCAGATTCTTTTAACTACTTTGGCGAACTGGCACTGCTGTCTGAATTTGACTGGTTTTTTTCTGCTCGGGCCTGGACAGATGTTGTCCTGCTGACCATCAGCCGTGAGGCTTTTACCAAGGTTATGGAACGTTTTCCTGACTCCTATCAGGCGATGGTACAGAAAATCATCAAGCTTCGGATTAATCGCTTTGTGGACCAAAGTAATTATCTACTTGGTCATATATCCCCCGATGCCTGGAGGGATGATCCACCGGAGGAGTGAGCAAATGCCCCCTTATACCAGGGAGTATTCAGAATGGGAGACCTTTTGCAGGTCTCTCCTGAATAGAGACACCTGGTTTCAGCATACTGGCCATCGACTACTTTTTTTTCTGACGCTCCTGCAAGGTGTTTAGTTTTTCAACTACCTTTTCTGCCCTTTTCAGTTTGTTTTGTACCGTTTCGTTACCAGGTTCGAGCTTGAGGATATTCTGCCAGGCCTTGATCGACTGTTCATATTCTCCTGCCCGATAAAAAGAGTCTCCAATGGAGACCTCTTCCTGGATATAGTTGCTGATAGCCCTGTCCAGCCGTTCCTGCATCAGTTCCGCATCCACGGATTTTTTTGTTGTCGGAGTCAGACGACTGAGATGCAGACGAGCCTCGGATAACTTGCCGTGGGCCATGGCCTTATTGAAGGCCTCAATCTCTTTTTTATCTTTTTTCTGGGCGATGATGCGCCTGCTCTTCTGTTTTTTGACTTCTCTATTTTTTAGCTTACTGTCCAGGCGGAGTACTGCAGATTCAGACTCCGGGCCAGAGGCCAGTTCCGCGGCAAGAGGCAGGATGCGCTGGGCCATGGCGAGATTGTTCTCTGCCAGCATTTGTTCACCTATTTTTACTAACTCCCGGGCGATTTCTTCGGCCTCATTTTCAGTACGGGAATATCTCCATTGAATGATCAGGTTTCCCGGATCACTTTCTTGGAGGGTGCGCAGCAGGGGCAGTTTCTTGCTCAGCCATTCACCGGTTCCAATGAGTTCTTCACGTTCCAATGCGGCCATTCTACTGTGAAAGCGTTTGAGCATGGCCTCCTGTGCCTCATCCAGGGCTTTGGAGGTGTTATGTTTTTTCAGCGCCTCCTCGTAGGTGAGTTTGGCTCCCGGCCAGTCATTTTTTCGTTCCTGTTTGAGAGCAATGGCGATTGTCTGCTCTTCATATGTCTGGAGTTGATCGAGTATCGTTTTTCGTCTTTCCTCGAGTTTCCGGGCCTGGGGATCTTCTTTGGAGGTGTTGCTGATGAGGGTGAGAGCCTTGCTGTACTCCTGTTCTGCAAGGTATTGATCGACCAGCTGAACTCGATCTTTGCTGGAATCGAAATGATCGAGATGGGCGCAGCCGTGGAGGAACAGAAGAGCAAGGAGGAGAAGAGTGTACTTCATAACTGTATCAGTGAACAACGTCAGGAGGATGCGTCTCCAGGAGTCCGGGGGAAGAGAGCATCTTCACTTGGCGCTCAATGTAACAGATTTCTACCGGTGCAGCTTTTCCACGGAGTTTGATGGTGCCGGCTTGGCTGGTTTCGAACAGGGTGTCAAGCCCGAGAGCATCGTGCAATTTCCTGGTGACGATTACCTGACCGGCAGTGGCAGTGGAAGAGAGGCGGGAGGCGAGGTTGACGGCATTGCCAACCACCGTATATTCCATTCGTCTTTCTGAACCCATGTTTCCGGCGAGCATGGTTCCGCTGTTAATACCGATGCTGAATTCCACGGTAATCATGCCCTGTTGCTGGCGAGTGAGATTGTATTGTTGAATAACCTGTTGGATCTCGATACCACACTGTATGCCATGTAAGCCATGCTTTTCATCCTGAAGAGGGACGCCAAAGAGAATCATGGCGCAATCTCCGATGTATTTATCAATATGGCCTCCATGTTTTCCGGCAACCTGATCAATCAGGGTGAAATAATCGTTGAGCAGTCTGTTTATGGCTGCAGGTTCCAGTTCTTCACTGAGGGTGGTGAAACCGGAGATATCGGCAAAGAGCACCGTGGCTTCCACATGGCTGCCACCAAGATGAACCTTCTCCAGGTCATCCATCAGGGCCCAGGCTACATTGGGGGAGACATAGCGGGAAAAGGTTTCTTCCACCTGTTCCTTGCGGAGCAACCCTTCAGTCATGGTATTCAGGGATCCCATGAGCTGCCCCAGTTCATCTTTACGTCGCTCCTGAAATCGAAACCGGTAATTTCCACGGGAAATCTCCTGACTTCCCTTTACAAGATGTTTGATGGGTCTGGATAATCGTTTGCTGAGAAAGATTGCTACAACGATGCTTAAGCCAACCATCAGGGCGGTAATGAAAGAAATGGTACGGATGGTATCACCATAGGCGGTGTTCATGAATGAACGGTCAAAGGTGATAAGAGAGTAACCGACGGTAATGTCCCGGAACTTGATCTCGCTGATATAGGAGGCCATGCCGAATTGTTTATTTTCGCCGAGATGCCAGTACAGAGGTTGGGTTGGGTGGATACGGGAAGGGTCATGTTCCGGGATGATACCTATTGTGGAAAGCATGGTTGACTGATCGGAAAGTATGGCAACTCCTTCTATCCCTTCGTTGTCTACCAGGTTGGTAGTCAGTTGATCAATAGCCTGGAGGTCCCCTGCCAGGATCGGTTCAATGGCTGCAATGGACAGTTGGTCGCCGAGAGCTGCTGCATAGGCATCTGTCTGCTGGTCAAACACGCTGCTCTGATTCCCGAGGATAAAGAGGCTGAGCAGTCCCATGCCGACGATGATGACTGCGGTGAAGATGAGTGCCAGTTTACCAGCAAAAGGCAGGGAACCGGCCTTGAAGGAAAGATTGGACAGCAACAGGTTCTTGCTGGGGATATGCTGAGTTGCAACTGTCATAAAAGTAGTGTTGTCCGGCCCTGTTCCTGGTTTAGCGCGCTTGCGAAAATCCCATGGAGAAGCATCAGGAAAGGGGAAAAGTTTGATACACCCGGTGAGCTGGTAAAAATATCGGTATCTCCAGAGGATAATTGGATCATCATACCCGTCGGGACAGAAATATTCAAATATTTTTCCGGAACTTTCTGCTGAAAAGAAGAGGATCTGTTTTCAACGGAAAAGGCGTTTGTGTGGAAAGATTCTCTCCTTCTTCTTTTTTTTTTTGCTGAGGGAATCAATAGGCCATATGTCCCAGAGATTTCATGATCAGGGCCAATCCCATGGCAAACATGCCGGTGAGTCCCATGCCGCAGGAAAATCCGGCCAGCAGGACCGGGGCATATTGTCGCCACATGGGGCCGTAGCGTTTGAGGAAAAAATAGCGGCCGAGAAAGGCGCCCAGCACTTCCAGGATCAGGCCATGGGGGGTGGACTGGCCCAGTCCCCTGACTACCCCGTAGATGAGGAGAATGGGGAGGCCAAAGAGGCTGAGGATGAAATACATGACCAGGCCAAAGCCGAGGCCGGAGAATACCGTGGTAGCGTTCAGAGCCTGGTAGAACATGGAGTTGCCTTCCAGGGTGGAGGTCTGCATGAGCAGGGTGTTCAGGGCCTGCAGATGCCACAGTTCCTGGGCATAGGGATAGTGGCTTGAGGGGATGGGGGCCAGTCGCCAGATAAACTGAGAAAAGAGGAGGCTGGCCACCATGACAATGGGAAAGACCACGATCTCTGCCTTGATGATGCCGCGGATGGAGGTTCCGGTGAGTTCAATCTGGCGAAACTGCACCGTGGCCTCACCATAGTTGTGGATAGGAATGGGGGCATACCAGATCTCCAATCCCTGGTAGCCAAAAAAACGTGCCCCTGCGATGAAACTCGCCTCCCGCACCAGGGGGAGGCTGACAAACTGCCCGGCTATACCCTCCATCCTGGCGGTGATGTAGGAGATGATGGGTGTGTAGATGAAGCCGTAACCGAGAAAAAAGATCCAGGGAAAACTGGGAACCAGCCAGACGCAAAGTCCCACATAGGCAAGGGTGGAGAAAAAGTAGATGGCAATAGAGATCCAGAAGTTGAAATCACCTCGTCCGGCAGGCGGTTGAAAGAGATCCTTCAGGGTTCCCATATGTTCCCGGGTGTTGCGATAGGATCTGCCCACGGACCAGATCCCGATGACCCCGATAGCCAATCCCAGGCCGATACCAAAACTCATATAAAAATCAAAGTTATTGGCAAAGACCGTGTCTACGGTGGCCATGCCCGGATGCCAGCGATTCAGAATTCCTTGACTGTAGAGAAGAGGGTTGAGGATAATGGTGATGATGAGGCCGATGAGCCCGCCGATGACTGCCCAGAAGGGGAGTACCATGCCGATGAAGACCAGTCCCAGGTCCAGTTGAATACCTGTGGCCACTGCAGGCAGCATATCTTCGGTATGTTCGGTCAGTTCAATCCAGGGGATGGGGATGAGACGAATGGGTTCGGTGAAAAACAGGCCCGAGGCAATGGGCAGAAGCACATAGACACCGCCAAAGAGCAGGCCGATGACCCCGCCAATGGAGAAGACTCTCCATTTCCAGCTCTTTTTCTTTTCTTCTGTGGATTCCGCAAGTGCCATGGTACCTAAGGCTGCAACAGGGGCCATGGGAAAGGGGAGCTTTTCCACATCAGAGGTGATGCGGTACAGGGCATAGCCAAGACCGAAATGGTCGATTCGCTGGATGATCTGGGCGCCTACCAGGAGAAGGATGGGGATCATCCAGTCCCTGTGAAAAAAACTCCTCTCTACCATGGATTGGGAATCTGGGCCTGGGGCTACCCAGCTGGGGATAAATTCGGTGAGCCCCAGCATGCGTGCGGCATCGGACTGGACCAGATACTGGTTCCAGAGGAGGCCGGAAAAAGGGGAGGCAAGGGCGGCTCCAGCCATATAGTAGAGGAGAAAGATCTCCTGCTGTTTGAGGTCGGAATGTGCCCTCTTGGCCACCTCGGCAAAGAGGATGATTGTCACCCAGCGTGCAGCCGGACCGATCCCCTGGCCAATGACCAGCTGCAGGTACATGGAGCCCGGCATCATCAGAAAGCCGATAAAGATGGCCCCGACGATGGTCTTCCAGTCAAAACCCTCTTCAAAATGGTCAGGGGGCTTGAGCAAGTCGCGATATTCTTTTAGTTCTTTGTCGTCATACATAATGAAAGAAAGTTGAAAGTTTATAAAGTGAAAAGTGTATAAAGTAACAGCGTGCAACGCCTGACTAAACTTTCACCTTTTAACTTTTTGCTTTAACACTTGGTCCTTTTAGTCCGGTAACACCTGATACCCGGAATCCGTGAAAAATCCTACTATTGCCCAGCCTCCTCCCATCAGGAAATCACCAATGATGAGTCCAATAAAGAAAAACTGGACCTTTTTAAAAAGTGAGACTCCGCCGTAGCGCATGCACAGCGTATTGCAGGCCCAACCAATAAAAAAACTGACCCAGAGTATGCGCATGGCTGAGCTGTATGCAGTGAGGTAGCCTAAGGGGTGGATGGGCCACCAGTAAAAGCGGTGGTAGCAGATTACCAGGATGAGCATGACCAGTGCGCCACCAATAGCGAAAAAGGTGATCCAGCTCCCGGCTTCCACGGGGGCTGTGAGCAGTCTGTGTACATTCTCAAAGACCGTCAGCGTGGTCCGGCTTGCCCATTCTACCTGCAGTTCCCGGATCCCGTACCGGTAGTACAGGGTCATTATGGCAAGGATTGAGGCTGCAAGACTTACAAGAATGGTGAAAAAGAGGCCGGAAAAGATGAGGAGTCCCGGGCTGCGCCCATGGCTCAGTTTACGGGCGTGCAGGAGTGAGGGGGTGAGTGACTCCCGGAGATCGACAAAAAGTGTTTTCTGGCACATACCGCAGAGCAGCCCGTTTACTCCGCTGAAGAGTTTGGTGCCGCTTATGGCAAGCAGTCCGTCCATGGGGGCGGCGGTGAGGGTGAAGTAGGCAAGTCCGCCCTGACAGATGATCCGGGTTGCCACCAGCATGATCATAAAAGCAGCTGAGAGGAACAACAGGGCTGTGGAAAGAGCCATGCCAAGTGAGACGGCCCAGTAGACCAGGGCGGCGAAACAGAGGATACAGCCCCAGAAAGAGACGCGCACATCAAACCATTCGGTTCGTGATTTGCTGGGCTTGGCAAGGAAAAGAGATTCTTTTGTCACCTCCAGGAGGTGGGCCCTGGCCAGCCAGAGGAGAAAGAAAAAGAAGATGCCATAGGCCCCGATCATCTGGGTCTCTTCAGGTCTTGCAAGGGTGGGGCCAAAGGTGATGCCCAGTTCTGAGGCGGGTATGGTGTAGCCCAGGAGTCCAAGGAAACCGAACAGTAATCCACCAAGGATAAAGAAGAACCAGAAGCTGAAAGAGATCTGTCGCGAGGCGAGAAAGGCAAAGCCGATAAATGCCGGGTAGATGTATATTTTCAGCTTATGGAAGCCGGCAAAGAGTCCGTAGTCCGGAAAGTAGGGGCCGGCCAGTATCAAGGTCGATAGCTGGGGAACAGAGGGATAATAAAAGTGTAGGCCATTCAGCAGGTGGAGACAAACCGGGATCATGAGACCGCCGATGAGAAAGCGGTTACTGAAAAATGCACCGACCTTTGCTTCATCAATGGATCTGCTCAGCATCTCCGGTACCCGAAGCAGGGGGAAGTTGATCCGTTCATTATGGATCCACTGACGGGAGAGGAGGTTGATGATAAAGAGCATGAAGCAGTACGACAGGAGGATAAAACAGCCCCAGAGCAGCAGGGGACTGAGCCATGCCTGCCAGGGGATTGCAAGGGCTGTTTCCAGCCAGCTCATGGCCCGTCCGCCGGGCAGGCCGGTGTAGAGCAGCTCAATGGCGGAAGGGTCAGTGGGCGTGATGCCTGCCGGGAGTACGCTGTGCAGGCTCTCTTCCCATTGGTTGCTGACGGACGCGTAATGGATGGGGGCCGTGAGGTTCAGGAGCAGCGTTCTGGCAAGCCCTGTATAGGCGATTCCAGAGCCAATGACCATTTCAATCCAGATGATGAGCAGCTCATTTCCGCTTAACAATGGGTCTGACCCACGAAAGATTCTGGCTGTAACACCTGTCAGGATGGTGAGGAGGAGAAAAATGAAAAAAGGAGCCAGCGGGAAATGGCCGCCGCCCAGCGGTGTTGCCTGCTGGTAGATGTTGTTAAAGGGGGTGAGCAGACAGATGGCAACGGCCAGAAGCATGCCGATGACAATGGCGCGCAACCGAATGACGGATCCTGTTTTCTGTTGCTCAACCATGATGCTCCTCTTCTGTCACCTGGCTCTTTGCTGCGATTTCTCTGAACTGTTCACTGAAGTGGGCATGGCTGACATCATCAATGGAGCGCCAGACCAACAGCTGTTTGCGTAAGTTATGGAGAAAAGAAGTGTTGATCCGGTGCCAGACCTGTTCTTCGCCGGAGCGACGTTCCATGGTCACTTTGATTTCCAGGAACTCCTCATTTCCCTCAACCGGACAAAACTGCACATCCACCCACTGCATGATACCAAAGTCAAAAGGTGCCAACCACACTTTTGAGCGGAGATAGGTGCAGTAGATTTCATGAGGTTTTTCAGCACGCTGGACCAGCTTTCTCATCTGGTCTATGTTGCAGCAGCTGAAGACAAGATTCACAGCGCCTGTGGAAAAGAGCCCATGGGAGACGTCCTGGTGGGCGGCAAAATAGGCATGGATAAAGCCACCAATGGAGTCATGTTCTTCATATTTCATGAAAAAAGGTAGGGTGAGAGTGATGCGGTCATCCACAGCTTTTGGCAGGCTGAAGCTGGCGTTGACATCAGGAATGGCAATGCGTGCCGCCACCCGGGAAGGGTAGATGACCGAGAGCAGGACCACCCCGATGACCAGGATCATGGCGGCCACACCTGCCATGGATGAGTAGTTCACGGTGAGCCCTGCCCATAATTTGGTGTCGGCAAAGAGAGCGGCCGATACCTGGGCAAGGAGGTAGCCCAGAACCACGGAGATAACGGCAAGTGCCAGGGCTTCGGCGACAAAGAGAAAAGAGACATGGGAGGGTGCAAGGCCCACTGAGGTATAGATTGCAATCTCATTTTTCCGCTCATAGACGGAGCTGATCATGGTGTTGAGTACGATAAAGATGGAGATGAGGAGCGGAATAAGGATGTTGGGAACACCGCTGTATTTCATGGAGTCACTCTGGTTGTAGAGCCATACCCCATCGCTTTCTCCGGTAAAGATAGCCATGCTGAAGCGATCCACCAGTCTTGCAGCCGTGTCGCTGATGGACTCTTTCCCCCCAGGGAGAACTGCCAGGTTTTTCAGTTTGCCTCCAATGGTCAGGAGAGTGGTGGCAGGGATAATGGCCACTTGTGAGGCAGGAATATGGTGATAGCGGCTTTGAAAGGAACGGATGTCATCCCCTGACTCTATTGCCTCCTGCTCTACTTCAGTGATCGCAGCCCCTGATTCTTCAGGGAAGGTGACTGGCGTCAGAGATTCACCATCCAGGTCCAGGGCCTGATCAAAGGATGGTCCGTCAAAGCTTCCGATCACAGTAAAGCTATGGCCCCAGAGCTTGATTTTTTCAGTGGAGTCGGTGCGGACACCGAGAGCATCGACAATGTTTTGGGGCAGAATGATGGTCAAACGGTCATCTTTTGTGAACCAGCGTCCCGAGGTGAG
>CAYPEU010000011.1:27664-42030 GCA_964409855.1 uncultured Desulfocapsa sp. | reverse complement strand
AAAAGGGAACATTAACCGTAAGATTATATCGCAGGGAAATAGCTGCTGAAGAAATGCCGCCTGAATCCAGTGTGTCTGCCGGACCTTTTGTTGTCCTATCTGTCAGTGACACTGGCCAAGGTATGGATGAAGCGACGAGGATGCGCATTTTTGAGCCCTACTTTACAACCAAAAAAACGGGTAAGGGATCAGGTATGGGCCTGGCTGTTATTCATGGGATCATTCAAGATTACAAAGGGTTTGTCAAGGTTGACAGCACACCGGGTGAAGGGAGCACTTTTTCTGTCTTTATACCGGCATTGCAGGAGGGAGCAACCAGCCATGAAGATTCTGCTTCTAAAGAAAGAGAAGACGAGCCCTCCCTATCCACTGAAAATAAACGGATTTTAATTATTGATGACGAACCGCTACTCGTCCATATTAACAAAAGGCGGTTAGAAGAACTTGGTTTTATTGTTACAGCGACAACAGATAGTAAAGATGCTCTGGAAAAATTTCGGGTCAACCCAGATCACTTTGATCTTCTCATTACTGACCAGACGATGCCTGGACTCACAGGGGGAGAATTAGCAAAAAAGATTCTGGAGATAAAGCCCTCCATGCCTATTATCATGTGTACCGGACACAGCGATATTGTTTCCAAGGATGAAGCGTTGGCAATGGGTATTAAAGAATATGTTTTCAAGCCGATCCGTGGAGATGAACTCGTCAACGCTGCTAGGGCAGTGCTGAATGGTAAATAAAGGTGCCTAAGTAAAATAACTTTGTCACATCCAATCGTTAACAAATGCTTAACCATTCACAATCCTAACGACTACTGTTGATACGTAATAAAATAAAGATCGAGCTCATGCTCTAAAAGGTCATCAACATCCTGCTTTTTATAAAAAGAAAGAGGGAGGATCTCATGTTTCCTCCGGCGACTCTACTGGCTGGCACAAAAACAAAAGATTGTCATTATCTGGTGTCCCCTTTGTGCCTAACATTTTTTTTACTTGCACATTCAATTGGCGGGTGCACCCTATGAAAAAGTTTTCACATGCCCATCTCGAGTCCGAATGAACAGGCGCCAGGGCATCAGGTGAAACAGTGACAAGATGCACAATTCTTCTGCCAGACTATATTTTCCCTTTCCCCTTTTCTCTTTTTCCTTTATCCTGTCTCTTCCAAAATAGAGGCCGACAGAACTGGATACGGTTCCTGGGGTGACTATTTTGCTCATTCGTTCAACCTGATATAAACCCAAGAAACAATTCCTCAGATCAAAAACGTAAGAATATAACCAAAGGATACTCTTATGGAATACTCTTCTGAAGTAAAAGAAATGTGTCCCCTTGTCCAGGGGACCAATCATGGGCCCTCGCCTATTCCCCAGGAAGGGGGATGGACCCAGGCAAGGGAGATCAAGGATATCCGCGGACTGACCCACGGGGTTGGTTGGTGTGCACCGCAGCAGGGTGCCTGCAAGTTGACCTTAAACGTCAAAGACGGAATCATTGAAGAAGCCCTTATTGAGACCATTGGTTGTACAGGGATGACTCATTCTGCTGCCATGGCGTCTGAAATCATGCCTGGCAAGACCATCCTTGAGGCCCTGAACACCGACCTGGTCTGTGATGCCATCAATACAGCAATGCGTGAGCTTTTCCTGCAGATCGTCTATGGCCGAACCCAGTCTGCTTTTTCTGAAGGCGGGCTGCCGGTTGGGGCAGGCATGGAAGATCTTGGCAAAGGACTGCGCTCTGTGACCGGGACCACATATGGGACCAAACTCAAAGGCCCCCGCTACCTTGAGGTTACTGAGGGCTATGTCATGGAACTGGCTCTTGATGCCAACGAGGAGATCATCGGTTATAAATATGTCCATCTCGGCCTGATGATGGATGCTATCAGGAAGGGTGAGGATGCCAACACAGCTCTGGAAGCAGCCACTGGAACGTACGGTCGCTTTGCAGATGCCGTTAAGACCATTGATCCGCGTAAGGAATAAGGAGAGACAACATGGCACTGTTTGAAAGTTATGAAAGGCGGATCAACCAGATCATTCCTGTTCTGGAAAAATACGGTATGAAAAGCCTGGAAGAGGCCAAAGAGGTTTGCGATGCTTACGGCGTGGATGTGGCGGCTCTCGTCAAGGAGATCCAGCCCATCTGTTTTGAAAATGCCTGCTGGGCCTATACCGTGGGTGCTGCCATTGCCATTAAGAAGGGAGAAACCAAGGCCGTGGAAATTGCCGCTACCCTGGGTGAGGGGCTGCAGGCCTTCTGTATCCCCGGTTCTGTGGCAGACCACCGTCAGGTAGGTACCGGCCATGGCAACCTGGCCTCCATGCTCCTGCGTGAAGAGACCAAATGTTTTGCCTTTATTGCCGGACATGAGTCCTTTGCTGCGGCAGAAGGCGCCATCGGCATTGCCAAATCTGCCAATCGGGTGCGTACGGAACCGCTGCGGGTCATTCTCAACGGCCTGGGTAAGGATGCGGCCCATATTATTTCCCGCATCAACGGCTTTACCCATGTGGAGACCAAGTTTGACTATGCTGCTTCCGAGCTGTCAGTGGTCAAGGAGACCCCCTATTCAAGTGGGGACCGCAGTGCTGTCCGCTGCTATGGTGCTGATGACGTGCGCGAAGGTGTGGCCATCAACCACTTGGAAGGCGTAGATGTCTCCATCACCGGGAACTCCACCAACCCCACTCGCTTCCAGCATCCGGTTGCCGGGACCTACAAAAAAGAGTGCAACCTCCAGGGAAAACGTTACTTTTCCGTGGCCTCAGGTGGTGGTACAGGACGTACCCTGCATCCGGACAACATGGCTGCAGGTCCTGCCTCCTATGGCATGACCGACACCATGGGCCGCATGCATTCCGATGCCCAGTTTGCCGGTTCTTCCTCTGTACCCGCCCATGTGGAGATGATGGGCCTCATCGGCATGGGGAACAACCCCATGGTCGGTGCCTCTGTGGCCGTGGCTGTCGCCCTGCAGCAGGCCAGTCAGTAAGCGGTCATTTCCCCTTCTCCAAACAAAAAAAGCCGAACGTTGTTATAACGTCCGGCTTTTTTTGTTCTTTATGCTGGTAGGCTATTCCTTCTCTGCAGCCTCAGGTTCTATTTCCTCTGCAGAAGGCTCTGGAGCTGAGGCATCATGAACCTTGGCCTTCCCCTGTTCCCACCACTCCTTGCTCTTCTCTTTGGTGGCATCCCAGGCCTCGGCAGAACCCTCCTTGGTAGCTTTCCACGCCTTCTTTGAGGAATCTACGGTGGCATCCCCCACAGCATGGGTTGCTTCACTGACCTCTTTCCCGGCTTTTTCCCATTTTCCCGGCTGCTCTGCAATACCCTCATCGGCTGCCTCGTTTGCTCGAATATCCGTCACAGCGAGAGTTACCCCTAACAGCAGAGTCAGCGATAAAATTTTTTTCTTCATCCTATGTCTCCTTTATCCTGTTGTGTTCCCTTCAGGGAGAAGAATTGATTGAGTAGTTGATGCATACTCCTGTTGATCTCGTCAAATCTGTTGCCAACATTCAGCATTTCCTCTTCGCGCTGTATCCAGGGTGCTGGAACCAGTTCCGGACGGCAGTTATCAATGAGTGCGGCGGCGCTGTCTCTGGTGGTCTCCAGATGAAACTGGAGGCCCAGGACATGCTCCCTGTAGAGAAAGGCCTGATTAGCACAGGCGCTGCTTGTATACAGACGAACAGCATCTTCGGGAAGCTCAAAGGTATCGCCGTGCCAATGGAAGACAATAAACTCTTCCGGCAAGACAGGTCTCAGGGAGTCCGGGATATCAGGCGTTCGAAGAACAGGAAACCAGCCAATCTCCTTTTCCGGATTTGCACGGACCTCTGCTCCAAGGACATCGGCCAGGAGTTGAGCCCCCAGACAGATACCAAGGATGGGTATCTGGCGATCGATAACTGCGCGCAGAAAACCTTTTTCTTGGACCAGCCAGGGATACTGCTCATGCTCATAGATCCCCATGGGGCCACCCATGACGATCAGCCCGGCAAACGAGTCCAGGGGGGGAAAGGGATCACCAGCCCACAGGCGGGTGCAGAACAGGTTATGTCCCTGCTCGACCAGCCACTCCTCCATGGATCCCAGTCCCTCGAAAGGGACATGCTGCAGCCAGTGTATCGTTGCCATGCCCCCTCAGCTACAGGATCTGGCTCAGAAAGAGCTTGGTGCGATCTGACTGTGGATTATCGAAGAACTCGTTGGGCTCATTTTCCTCTATAATCTCACCGGCATCCATAAACAGGACACGATTGGCAACGGTCTTGGCAAAGCCCATTTCATGGGTAACACAGAGCATGGTCATTCCCTCATGGGCCAGGTCAACCATGACGTCCAGTACCTCCTTGATCATCTCCGGATCAAGGGCCGAGGTGGGCTCATCAAAGAGCATGATGGAGGGATTCATGCAAAGACTTCTGGCAATGGCCACACGCTGTTGCTGACCACCTGAGAGCTGACCGGGGAACTTCTTGGCCTGATCGGCAATCTGCACCCGTTCAAGAAATTTGATAGCAATTGCCTCTGCCTCCTTGCGTGGTTTTTTCTGCACCCAGATCGGTGCCAGGCAGCAGTTCTCCATGACCGTAAGGTGGGGAAAGAGGTTGAACTGCTGGAAGACCATGCCGATATCACGGCGTACCCGGTCGATATGTTTGAGATCATCATCCAGGGTGATCCCGGAAACAATGATATCTCCCTTCTGGTGCTCTTCCAAGCGGTTCATACAGCGAATCAGAGTGGATTTTCCACAGCCGGACGGGCCGCAGATAATAATTCGTTCGCCTTTATATACCTTGAGGTTGATGTCTTTCAGTACGTGAAAATCACCGTACCACTTGTTGACACCACGCAACTCCACCATCACCTCATCCGAGACCTTCTGTTGCGTCTGTGTTTCTGTCATAGCTTATCCATTAAAACAAGTTGTTAAGTTTTCCTGCCTACCGGGCATGTCCGGTATGCAGTTTCTTCTCCAGATACTGTGAATAGCGCGACATGGAGAAACAGGAGATCCAGTAAACACCGGCCACAAAGACGTAGCCTTCCACAGAATAACCAATCCACTTGGCATCGGCAAAGGCGGACTGGACAACGGCCAGCAGATCAAAGAGGCCGATGATCAGGACCAGAGTCGTATCCTTGAAGAGCGCGATAAAGGTATTGACGATCCCGGGAATAACCAGCTTCAGGGCCTGGGGCAGAATAATAAAAAACATGGACTTCCAATAGGAGAGTCCCAGTGCCTCTGCTGCCTCGTACTGGCCCTTGGGTATTGCCTGCAGACCGCCGCGTACCACCTCTGCCATATAAGCGGACTGAAAAAAGATAATTCCGATCAGGGCCCGCAGCAGTTTATCAATCTGCAGCTCTTCCGGCATGAAGATGGGCAGCATCACCGAAGACATGAAGAGGACGGTGATAAGCGGCACCCCCCGCCAGAATTCGATGAACACCACGGAAAGAGACTTGGCAATGGGCATGGAAGAGCGACGTCCCAGGGCGAGTACGATACCGATGGGTAAGGCGCAGAACATCCCTATGGTGGCCAGGATCAAGGTCAGCATCAACCCGCCCCATTTATGGGTCTCCACCACGGGAAGGCCAAAGGCACCGCCGTAAAAAAGAAAGTAGGCAATTACCGGATAACAGAAGATGGTAAAGACCCCCACCATGCCCTTTTTCGGGGTGCGCTCAATGAGCAGCCAGGCCACAAGAGCACCCACCAGAGAAAAGGCCGCCACCACCCGCCAGTACTCCGAAGGCGGATAAAAGCCAAAAAGGAACTGGTTGACACGGACCGCGACAAAGACCCAGCAGGCACCCTCACCGGAACAGTCATCACGCGTTGTCCCCACCCAGTCTGCCTCAAACAGGGCCCAGTTAATTGTCGAGGGAATTATCTGGTAGAGGAGGTAAAGCCCGATAAGGGTCAGGATGGTGTTGCCGACCGAAGAAAACAGGTTCTTCCGCATCCAGCCCACTGCACCAACAGAACCATCCGGCGGTGGCAGGGATGGGCTTGGAGTCGTTACATGTACAGCCATAGCATCACCTCTCCACCAGCATGGTTTTTTTGTTGTACCAGTTCATAAAGGCCGAGATTGTCAAACTGATAAAGAGATAGACTCCCATGGTCATGGCAATGACCTCGATGGCCTGGCCAGTCTGATTCAGTGTTGTTCCGGCAAAAACCGCCACCAGATCCGGATAGCCAATGGCCGTAGCCAGGGACGAGTTTTTCACCAGATTCAGATACTGACTGGTCAACTGCGGAATAATAACCCGCATGGCCTGAGGAATAACGACCAGTTTCAGAACCTTTCTCCTGTGCAGCCCCAGTGCCGAGGCGGCCTCAGTCTGTCCATGACTGACCGCCATGATCCCGGAACGTACGACCTCTGCAATAAAGGCGCCGGTATAGATAGAAAGCGCAGTGAGCAGGGCGGTGAATTCGGGGATAACGGTAATCCCGCCACGAAAATTAAAACCTTTCAGGGCCGGGATATCCCAAGTAAGCGATGCGCCCACCAGAAAGAAAACCATAGTCGGCAAGCCAATGATCAACCCCGTACACACTGAAAAGGTATGAAACTGTTTTCCGGTCAGTTCCTGGCGCCGTTTGGCCCAGCGACTGATAAACACGGTTGCAGCAATGGCCAGGGCAAGAGTCCAGAACACATAGTTGCATCCCTGTCCGAATATCGGTTCCGGAAGATAGAGTCCCCTGATATTCAAAAAAATCAGATCCCCGGCCGACCAGCTCTGTCTCGGTGAGGGCAGGGCACGAAGCACGGCAAAATACCAGAAAAAGATCTGCAGCAGGAGGGGAATGTTACGAAAGATTTCGATATAGACCGTGGCCAATTTGGCAATCAGCCAGTTATTGGACAGACGGGCCACACCGACAACGACCCCGATAATGGTGGCAAAGACAATACCGATGACAGAGACAAGTACGGTGTTGAGGAGGCCGACCAAAAAGGTACGGCCAAAGGAGTAGGTCTCATCAAAGGGGATCAGGTGCTGAATAATCCCAAAACCGGAGGTCTGAGACAGGAAGCCAAAACCTGTTGAGATTCCTCTCTTATCCAGATTTGTCAGGGTATTACTTCCGATGAACCAGAAAAACCCGGCAAGCATACCCACCAGCACTACCTGGAAAAACAGAGATCGATGCTGGGCATTGTTCCACCAGAACTGTTTTTTTGAATTGGACATGGCAGTGAATGATCAAAAAATGAAAAAAGGGACGCTTTCCTAAGAAAACGTCCCTTTTTCAGCTGAGAGCTGGATTAGCGGAGGGGAGGTGCGTACATGATGCCGCCCTTGCTCCAGAGTGCGTTCAAGCCGCGCTCGATCTTCAATGGAGAGCCCATTCCAACATTACGTTCAAAGGCCTCGCCATAGTTACCAACCTGTTTGATGATCTGGTAGGCCCAGTCATCGTTTAAGCCCAGGCCCTTACCAGCGATTCCTTCCAGACCAAGCAGTCTCTGGACTCCGGGGTTTTTACTGTTTTTCTTCATCTCATCGACGTTGGCCTGGGTCACACCCATTTCTTCGGCCTCGATCATGGCATTAAGGGTCCACTTAACGATATTCAACCAGGCATCATCACCCTGACGGACAACAGGTCCCAGGGGCTCCTTGGAGATAACCTCGGGAAGGACGACTGCATCTTCAGGTTTGGTCAGATGGGTACGCAGTCCATAAAGCTGGGACTGATCAGAGGTAAGCACGTCACAGCGGCCGGTATCAAAGGCCTTGGCGGTACCATCGTGGGTATCAAAGACAACAGGCTGGAACTTCATGTTATTCTCGGTGAAGTAGTCAGCCAGATTCAGCTCACTGGTCGTTCCAGACTGAATACAAACAGCAGCACCATCAAGCTCCAACGCTGATTTCACACCCAGTTTTTTGGAGACCAGGAAGCCCTGTCCGTCATAGTAGTTGACGCCGGTAAAGTTCAGACCCAGGGAAGAGTCACGAGTAAGGGTCCAGGTGGTACCGCGAACCAGAGCATCAATCTCACCGGACTGCAGAGCGGTAAAGCGCTCTTTGGCATTTAAGGGGACATATTTTACCTTTGTTGCATCACCAAGGGTTGCTGCAGCAATAGCCTTACAGACATCAACGTCAATACCAGTCCAGTTACCCTTCTCATCTGGATTGGAAAATCCGGGAAGACCAGTGGAAACACCACATTGAAAATATCCTCGTTTCTGTACCTCATCCTTGGTGGATGCCTGGGAAAACCCGGCAGAGATGAAGAGGGCCACAACTACAGCCACGATGGACCAAGTAATCTTTCTCATGCGCTACACTCCTGTTAAGGTTAAAAATAATAATTGGTTACGAAAAAACAATGACTTACATAAATCCTTTTTTTTCTTAAGGGATATTACCAATCGGCTCCAAGAATGTCTATCAAAAGATTTAAAAAAATCGAGGTAACAACAGGGATGCAGCACCCTTCGCCTCCTCTTTTTCAGTGCTTTTTGGTAATTTTATGATAAAATTTAGCCATGCTCAATTCTTCTGCCCACACTGTTCTTGTTGTTGACGACAATCAGGTCAATCTCAATCTGCTGACCACCATACTTCAGGAAGCCGGTTACACTGTTATTACAGGCAACAACGCAGAAGAGGCACTGAATCTTACCCAAACAGAATCACCCGACATCATCCTCCTTGATGTGATGATGCCCGATATGGATGGCTTTTCTCTCTGCCGCAAGCTGAAACAGGATGAAATATTCTCGGATATCCCAGTCATTTTTCTCACATCGCTCTCTCAAAAAACCAATATCGTGGAGGGATTCAATGCCGGTGGCCATGACTATATTGTCAAACCGTTTAATCGACAGGAACTCCTGGCCCGGGTGCGAAACCATATTCACCTCCATGACACGCTGCTGGAGAATAAACGTCTGATCAGACTCTCCGAAGATGCCAGCCGCTCCAAAACCGAATTTCTGGCCTCCATGAGCCATGAGATCCGGACCCCGCTGAATTCCATCATTGGTATGGCTGAAGTCCTGGCAGAGACTCCTCTTACCGACGAACAACGCAACTATGTTTCCATCTTCCGTTCTGCCGGAGAAGGGTTGCTGGAGATTATTAATGATATTCTGGACCTCTCCAAGATAGAGGCAGGGCAAACCGAGCTCGAAGCCATTGACTTTCACCTTCCCTCGCTCCTGGACTCTGTGGTTTCCATCCTCTCGGTACGGGCAGCAGAACAGAAGAGTCACATCGCCGTTCATATCCATCCCGAGGTCCCGCACGCTATCCGCAGCGACCCCACCCGTCTCCGGCAGATACTGATCAACCTGGTGGGCAATGCAGTGAAATTCACGGAAAATGGCTCGGTTGAGATTGTTGTGGAGAGCGATTCCCAAAACACACTCCTCTTTTCCGTCAAAGATAATGGTATCGGTATCCCGAAAGAGAAGCAGGAACTCATCTTTGAAAGTTTTACCCAGGTAGACTCCCTGACGACCAGGAAATATGGAGGCACCGGGCTTGGGCTCACCATCTGCCAGAAACTGGTGAAAATCATGGGCGGCCGTATCTGGCTGGAGAGTCTGGCTGATAAGGGGTCAACCTTTTTCTTCACCTGCCGTTTCAGCCCGGTTGTCAGTACTCCTCTGCCTGCTCCTGCAGGACAGGCCCCTCCGTCCAGCTGCAAAATTTTCAACCCTGCCCGCATTCTGCTGGTGGATGACAATGAAGATAACCGTAAGCTCATTTGTCTCTATCTACGCAATACCCCTTTCACCATTGACACGGTAGACAATGGACAGGAGGCGGTCAAGGCCTTTTGCAGCTCAGAATACGACCTTGTCTTCATGGATATCGAAATGCCGATTATGGACGGCTATGAGACAACCAGGCGATTCAGGAAGTGGGAACAGGACCAGGGTCTGAAGGCCACTCCAATTATTGCCCTCACGGCCCATGCATTTGTCCGCTTCCGAAAAAAATGCATGGATGCCGGCTGCAGTGACTACCTGACCAAACCGGTGCGCAAGAATACCCTGCTGCAGGCCATCTCCAAGCATCTCGAGCTTCAGGAAGAGGAGATGGACGGGGAGGAATATGTCGAACCCCTGTCAGAGACGGCCAGCGGAGAACAGAAAAAGGTGATCCTTGATAGAAAGCTCAAAAAGCTGATTCCCCATTTCCTGAAAAATAAGCGGGAGGATGCAGAGCGAATGCTGGACACCCTCAAGAGCAATAACCTGGATGAGTTACAGAAACAGGCCCACACCGTCAAAGGGACATCCTGGATGTATGGTTTCAAGGAACTGGGGGACATCTGCCTCGAACTCGAACAGGCTGCTAGGGCCTCAGACCTGGACCTGGCACAGCAGCTCGCCTTACAAATCAGGAACTATCTGGATACAGTACAAATAGAATACAGTACACCTGATAGAGAAAATAGTGCCAAACCATGATTTTTTCTTTTCCATTTTCCATAACATATTGATAGAATAAGAAAACTTATCACATCTTGACCAAAAGGAGGCCTGACCATGGGGCAGCAAACCCGTATTGTACTCATCGACGATGACCTTGACGCCTGTGAACTGCTGAAAATGCAGCTTGAAGATACAGGACGGATGGCCCTCACCTACACCACCCGCAGTGAAGAGGCCCTGAGCGTAATCCGCCGGGAACTCCCGGATATCACTATTCTCGATATCAACATGCCGGGTATCCATGGCGTTGAAATTGCCTCCACCCTGGCAGCAGAGCCGACGACATCCGCCATCCCCATCCTCTATCTCTCCGGCATGGTCACTCCCGATGAGGTAAAAGACCTGGGCCAGGGCAAAGGCCGCCCCCCCCTGATCTCCAAGGGATCTCCTGTGGAAGAACTCATCTCTGCCATTGACACCCTCACTGCCGCCTGAGCCCTGTCCCTTGGTTGCAACACATAGCAAAACAGCTCGTTTTATTGCCATCGAGACCCTGTGTCGATTGCAGAAGAGCCGGAAGCCGGTAACCGGGCTCTTCAACAGCGTGGTCTCCCAGTATGGTCTCAGTGATGGTGACCGCCAGCTGGCAACCAACATCATCTACGGAGTCCTGCGCCTGCGCCAATCTCTGGATTGCATCCTGCAAGAACTCTGTACGCAGCCCATCACAAAACTCAAACCCTTTGTCCATCAGGCCCTGGCCGTTGGCCTGTATCAGATTTTCTTCCTGGATCGCATCCCCGAATCCGCTGCGGTCAACGAGTCGGTGAAGG
This sequence comes from uncultured Desulfocapsa sp., assembly GCA_964409855.1. GTDB lineage: Bacteria > Desulfobacterota > Desulfobulbia > Desulfobulbales > Desulfocapsaceae > Desulfocapsa. The sequence continues at coordinate 30,753 of CAYPEU010000011.1, read as the reverse complement.
CACTGCAGGCAGCGCGCCTGCCTAAGAAACTGCAGGGATTTGTTAACGGAGTCCTCCGCAACTCCATCCGCAGGCGCAATGAATTGCAAGCACTGCCTGAAAACCCCGCACAACCGACTCTCAACCACCCGCAGTGGCTGACCAAACGCTGGGAACAACGCTTCGGCCCAGAGGAAACAATCCGCATCTGCAGACAGAACAATGAACAACAACCCCTCATCCTGCAGGTCAACAGCTGCATAATCGAACGTGACGAACTGCTCAAAAAGCTCAATGAGAGTGGGATCATGGCACGAAAAGGGAGATACAGTGAAGATGCACTGATCCTGGACAACTATCACGGAGGGGTGAGCAGGCTGCCCGGGTTTACGGAAGGGGCTTTTCAGGTCCAGGACCAGGGGGCCCAGCTCCTCGCCAGGCTCCTTAGTCCCATTCAGCCGCAAGGGGAATACCTGGACGGCTGTGCCGGAGTGGGTGGGAAGACCAGCGTCATGGTTCAGCTCTGTTGTTCTGTCCAGGCCAGGGTATCGGCTGTGGAGCCGGACAAGGAGCGGCAGGGAAAATTCAAAGACAATATGAAACGGCTGCATCCGGAACTGAACATCACCCTCTTTCCCGGCAGTCTGCAGGATTTCAGTGCATCCTGCCGCACAACTTTTCACGGAATCCTCCTTGATGCACCCTGCTCCGGCACCGGCGTCATCGGCCGTCACCCGGACATCCGCTGGAATAGAAGAGCGGAAGATCTTGCCGACTACCAGCAGACCCAGCTCGATCTCCTGCAAACAGCAGCTCCACTCCTCTGCCCGCAAGGTATACTGGTCTATGCCACCTGCTCGCTGGAGGAAGAAGAAAACGAACAGGTCATCAAACAGTTTCTCTCTGCCAACCAGGATTTTTCTCTGCAAGAGTGCAGGAAGCATCTGCCGCCTGCTGCGCATGATCTCGTCAAAAACGGTTGTTTTGCCCCGCTGCCTGGTCCGGAGATCGACGGCTTTTTCGCAGCCAGATTGATGAAGAGCTAACCCCGCCCCTTAAACGAAACGACCAGCTGCCTATCCAGACCTCTCTTTAAGGTCAACAGGCCGATCACCCTTATGCGGGAAAGGACGGCCGGCGATCATGCCCAAATAAGGTAACTCCTGCTGAATCCGTTGTCTGACCTTAAGGTCTTTTCTGGAAGCAGGTGAGACGTTGCAGGCCATGCATCGATCCTGCTCCTGTTCCAGAACCGTACGAAAAACAGGATCCCCTGGCGCTGCCGCACCACTTACAAGCAGCAGACACAAGCCAATACCAAGAGAGATAATTCGTTTCACCCTCCTCCTTCTCTCATTTTTCAGACGGAACCAGAAAATTTGAAGTTGCCTGCTCACAGACAAATTTTCAATGAAGAACAATACATGCTATGGTACAGATAGAGGTGGCAGGACTTTCTTTTATCACTACTCTACAGGGACCTATGGCTGAGATACGAAGTACTATGGATATGGTTATGGAACGGGCTGCACGAATGGCATCACGGGCAGAAGATGTCCCGGCTGACCAGGAGGCTGAACAGCGCGGCATGCGGCTGGTTGCTGAATTTCTTGATGGCAAGATATCGGGGCTCGCAGAGCTTGTGCAGCAGGAAGATCCTTCCGAGCAGATGGCAGTACGCAGAGGGATGGCCAAGGGATTGATACGAAATATCGTTCTCCCCCGTGATGAACTTCTCATGGAAGGAAGCCTCGCAGCCATCTCCGGACTCCACGCCCTTGCAGGGCCGTCAGGCGAGATGGATGCGACCTGTGGTGAACTCAAGCAGATTCTAGAGCAATATTCCCAGCACAAGGCCCAGCTCAAACAGCAACTCGAAGATGGCATGCGGGCCCAACTCAGTCAAAAGATGCAGGAACAAGGACTCAGTGGAGACCAGCTTTCCATAGATCCAACTACCCTTCCCCAGTTTCGGGAAGAATGGGCACGGGCCAAGAGTGATCTCAACGGACAATACAACCAGGCCCTTGATCAGCGCAAAGAACTCCTCCAGCAACAGTTTTCCTGATGATTCTCTCCCGGCGTATAAAGAAAATACAGGCAAAACTCCGCAGAAAGAAAATCGATGCACTGCTCGTTACCCAGCCCCATAACAGGCGATACCTGAGCGGCTATACCCCAGCAAATCATGACATTGGCGAAAGTTCCGGCGTCCTGCTCATCCCGGCACACAGATCTCCCCTGTTGCTCACTGATTTTCGGTTCAAGATCCAGGCCGAAAATGAGGTGGGAGAGATTGAGGTCATGCTTTATCCCAAGGGTCTGCTCGCTCTCCTCAAGGAACTGCTGCCCGACCTGGGTATCTCCTCTCTCGCCTTTGAAAGCCATTACACCCTGCATGCTGTGGCCGATAAGATGCAGGCCATGGCCGAAAAAATCGGGGTCACCCTCCTGCCTGTGGACGGAATGGTAGAGGCAATGCGCCTGATAAAGGACGAGGAAGAGATAGCAAAGCTGCGCAGCTCTGTTCTCCTCAACGAACTCGTCTTTCAACAGGCCTTCAAAACAATCAGCCCCGGGCAGACAGAGATCGACATTGCACTTTCTCTGGAATCCACCATGCGCAGGCTGGGGGCTGAATCTCCAAGTTTCGAGTCCATTGTGGCCACTGGCAGGCGCAGTGCCCTGCCCCATGCCGTACCCGGTCTGGTTGCTGTTGAGAAGAACAAGCCGCTGATGATCGACATGGGACTGATCCTTGACGGCTACTGCTCTGACATGACCCGGACCTTTGTTCCCGGTAAACGGGATGCCAAATATCTTGAGATCCACCGCCTGGTACGCAGGGCTCAACTGGCCGCCATCAATACAATCCGTGCCGGAGTCAGTGCTGCCGCAGTGGACAGGGCTGCCCGCAGCGTCATTGCCGAAGGCGGTTACGGTGACTATTTCGGCCATGCCCTGGGACACGGGGTAGGCCTTGCCGTACACGAGGAGCCACGACTTTCTTCACGCAACCGTAAATACTTACGGGCCGGAATGATAGTCACTGTCGAACCCGGTATCTATCTCCCTGACTGGGGTGGAGTACGCCTGGAAAACATGGCTGT
>CAYPEU010000011.1:12594-27564 GCA_964409855.1 uncultured Desulfocapsa sp. | reverse complement strand
CCATCAACCTTTACTTCCCATTTCATTATGAACGACCGAAAATACTTTGTTCTTGATACCAATGTTCTGCTGCACAACGCCGAATCCCTCACCTCCTTTGCCGATAACTACGTCATTCTGCCAATGACCGTTATCGAAGAACTGGACAGCTTCAAACGGCACAATGATGAGCTGGGGCGCAACGCCCGCCACGCCATCCGGGAACTGGATCAGCTTCGTGCCTCAGGAAGCCTGAAGGATGGGGTGGCCATGGAAAACGGCGGCATTCTGAAGATTACAGTGGAACAAAAAGATATGCCCGGTTCCCTGCTTGACATGAATGTCCCGGATAATCGTATCCTGGCAGTGGCAAACAGCCTGCACAAGAAAGGCGAGACCGTGATCTTTGTCTCCAAGGATATCAATGCCCGACTCAAGGCCGATGCCCTGGGTATTGATGTCATGGATTTTGAAAAACAGAAGTGCAACTTTGATGAACTCTATACCGGATGGCGACAGGCCTCAGTTCCCTCGGATGTGGTTGACCGCTTTCACCAGGAAGAAACCCTGGAGACCGAAGGCTTTGATTTTCACCACAACGAGTTTGTCCTGCTCCAGGACGAGACCAACCCCAAACACTCGGGTATTGGACGAGCCACAGGTCCGGACAGCCTGATCCATCTGAACGCCCAATATGAACATGCCTGGAACATCCGTTCCCGGTCCAAAGAACAGCGGATGGCCCTGGAGCTCCTCCTCGATCCCGAGATCAACCTGGTCACCCTTATCGGTCAGGCAGGAACCGGAAAAACTCTGCTGGCTCTTGCCGCCGGACTCGAGTGCGTACTCCACCGGGAGACTTATGAAAAACTCCTGGTCTCTCGTCCGGTTATCCCCATGGGCAAGGATATAGGCTATCTGCCAGGCACCAAAGATGAAAAAATGAATCTCTGGATGCAGCCCATATTTGACAACCTCACCTTTCTCATGCGTCACAACAGAAGGAGCGAAGACGAGGGGAGTGTCCAGCAGAAGGTCAACAAACTGATCAAGGACCAGTTGGTGGAACTCGAGGCCCTCACCTATATTCGCGGACGCTCTATTCCACGCCAATATATCATCATTGACGAGGCCCAGAACCTGACCCCCCATGAAGTCAAAACCATTATCTCCAGGGCTGGCGAAAATACCAAGATGGTCTTTACCGGCGACCCGACGCAAATCGACAACCCCTATCTGGACTCTTCCTCCAATGGACTCTCCTATGCGGTTGAAAGATTAAAAGGACATGGTATATATGGTCATGTGACCCTGAACAAGAGTGAAAGAAGCCCGTTGTCTGCCATTGCCGCAGACTTTTTATGATAACTCACCAGGTGAAGGCCTTTTCTTAGCCGCCTGAGGAATCCAACTTTACAAGATCACTTGCAAGACAAACCAAAACCCACAAGACCACCCCATGCGCCAATTTGTTGTTGATGATCTGTCCCCCATGGAACGGGACAATATAGACTCCTACCTGAAACGTAACCTCAAAGCAGGCCCCATGATCGGCCTCTACTGGATCGTTCTGCCGCCTGAGCTCCTCAGCGAGACCCAGAAAGAACATGAGGATTGCAGCCCTTTCTATTTCGGAGTCGAGGTGGAGAAGGATCTGGTACGCTTTGAACTGCTGGTGCGCTCCAATGCCCACCTCCACTGCGACTGCATTGCCCATGCCACCCCTGAACAGCGCCAGTATGTCCTCGATTTTCTCGACACCATGCTGGAAGAAGAACAGATCCGTTCCTGAAACAGATCCCCCTGTGGGCGATTGTGCTGTTGTCCTGCATTGCCAGGCGCTTGCAGGGGCGGGCTCCCACAGAAATATCACTTCAGAACCAATTCTTTTGAAAAATATACGGAGAGAACATGAATACATCGGTTGATTCCACCCCCACTTTCATAGAGGCCACTTACCAGAAGATGGATGCAAATATTGCAACTATCCGGGAACGACTGGGGCGCCCTCTGACCTATGGTGAAAAAATCCTGTACGGACATCTGGACAATGCTGCCGAGGCAGAGCTTGTTGCAGGCAGTTCCTATATCAAGACTCGGCCTGACCGTATTGCCCTCCAGGATGCCACCGCCCAGATGGCCATCCTCCAGTTCATGCTGGCAGAAAAGGATGAGGCAGCAGTGCCGGTAACCGTCCACTGTGATCATCTTATCCGTGCCCACAAGGGGGCCGAGGCCGATCTCAAGATCGCCCGTACAGAAAACAAGGAGGTGTATGATTTTCTTGCCTCTGCTTCTCAGCGTTATGGTTTCGGCTGCTGGATGCCGGGAGCAGGAATCATCCACCAGGTGGTCATCGAACAGTATGCCTTCCCCGGAGTGATGATGCTGGGCACCGACTCCCACACCCCGAATGCCGGCGGTATCGGAGCCTTTGCCTCAGGGGTTGGTGGTGCCGATGCCGTGGATGTGATGGTGGGAATGCCTTGGGAAGTCCTGCATCCCAAATTCATCGGGGTGCATCTCACCGGTGAGCTTCAGGGCTGGGCCGCGCCCAAAGACGTCATCCTCAAGCTCCTGGGAATGCTCACCTGCTCAGGCGGCACTAACCGGGTCTTTGAGTACTTCGGACCAGGCGCAGAGAGCCTCTCCTGTACGGGCAAGGCCACCATCTGCAACATGGGTGCCGAATTTGGTGCCACCACCTCCACCTTCCCCTATGACGAGCACATGGCAGCCTATCTCAAGTCCTGCAACCGAGGTGAGACCGCCAGGGTGGCAGACCAATATGCGCATCTGCTGAAGGCGGACGACGAGGTCCTGGCCAATCCTGAAAAATATTTTGACCAGGTCATTGAGCTCGATCTCTCCACCCTGGAACCGCACCTGGTCGGCCCCCACTCGCCGGATCGAGCCTCCACGGTGGCCGACATGGCGCACTACGTGGAAGAAGGGGATCATCCGAAAAATGTCACCTATGCCCTGGTCGGCTCCTGTACCAACTCTTCCTATGAGGATATGGGCCGCATTGCTGCCATGGCTGAGCAGATTACAGCCAAAGGGGCAAAATTGAGAATCCCCATGCTCATCACCCCTGGATCTGAGCAGGTACGGGCGACCATTGAACGGGATGGACAGTTGGCAAAACTGGAGGCCATCGGCGCCACGGTCCTTGCCAATGCCTGCGGCCCCTGCATCGGTCAATGGAACAGGGAGGGTATTGAAGAGGGTTTTCGCAACTCCATTGTCACCTCCTACAACCGTAACTTCCCCAAACGCAATGACGGCAACTCCGGAACCAGCGGTTTTATCGGCAGCCCCGAGACCTGCCTGGCCTATGCCATGACCGGCAGTTTTGCCGCCAACCCCTTCACTGCGGAGTATCAGGCCGCAGACGGCTCCACCTTCACCCTTACCCCTCCGGGCAAGGTGGACGAAGTGCCGGCTCAGGGACTGGTGCGTGACGAGACCGGTTTCCTGGCCCCGATCAGTGACAACACCGGGGTGACAGTCAAGGTCTCTCCCACCTCGGAACGACTGGCCCTGCTCAATGCCTTTTCTCCATGGGATGGCAAGGACTTCACAGGACTGCGACTCCTGCTCAAGGCCAAAGGAAAATGTACCACGGATCACATCTCCCCTGCAGGCCCCTGGCTCCGCTTTCGAGGCCATCTGGACAACATCTCCAATAATATGTTCAGCGGTGCAGTCAATGCCTTCACCGATGAATCCGGTAATGCCAAGAACCAGCTCACAGGGGAGACGCAGCCCTATAATGAAATTGCCCGTGCCTATATGGCTGCCGGAGAAAATTGGGTAGTTATCGGGGATGCCAACTATGGGGAAGGCTCATCGCGTGAACATGCGGCCATGAGTCCACGGCACATGGGAGGAAAGGCTGTCATCACCCGCTCCTTTGCCCGTATCCACGAGACCAACCTGAAGAAGCAGGGTGTTCTCCCCCTGACCTTTGCTGATCCTGCGGATTATGACCTGGTGCAGGAAGGAGACAGCGTGGATCTGTTGAAAATAGCAGAGATAGCACCCGGCTCCAGTATCACTGCCCGTTTCAGCCACCAGGATGGGTCTGTTTCGGAAGTCACATTAAAACACTCCTTGAACAAGGAGCAGATAGAGTGGTTCAAGGCAGGATCTGCCCTGAATTTTCTCAGAGGATAGAGAAAGGGAAAAAGAGAACTGCAGAATATCAAACCCTTCGACAGGCTCAGGAACCGTACCCTGAGCCTGTCGAAGGGTTTGATGTCCCCGGTTTTTTAGAGGATAAACGTCTCTTCTAGCACCAATTCATCGCCAGAAAACACTTTGTGCTAAACATTTAGGAGCAGGCTACAAGCCTGCTCCAGCTATGGTAACCCGGCACCCGCCTACCAGCTGACATTGCACAAAAAAAATCCGGAGGAAACATTCCTCCGGATTTTTTTTTATTCTATCTGGCCAACCCTCACTCGTGTAAGAGTTTACCAGTGCCACAGATTCGTTCGATCAGGCTGGCGAATCTATAGTAACGCTATGTGAGCCAGACTGACGGAGTTTCCGCTACGCTCCACTTACCTGGACGAAGGTGGGGTGCTGATAAACTCTCACCCCCAAAAAAAGTCAGTCTGCAGTCTCCATGGGACGACCACAGCACATGGGTACCGCATCGCCTCCCTTGAGCTGCATGTACTTGTTGCAAGTCGTGCAGATCACGGTACACTCTTCCACGGCCTTGTCTTCGGTATACAGAGTAGTCCCAGAGACACCTTCAATGTGAAAACGAGCAAGATTCTGCTTGGATGGAATATACTCGCCGATGGCGGTCATCCGTTTGTTGTCAGCAGCACAATCAACGACCACCCGCCACAGAGTTTCCATGGAAGCTGTTTCCTGCTCATTTTCCGGAAGAAACTCAACTACACTTTTATCGATATGAATTTTCATCTCTACTCCAGTTTCAGGAAGATTTTTGATAACCATACAGGTTCATATAATAAACCTGGCAATGCCTTGACATGTAATTCTTCAGTTGTGCCTCAGGCGTTCACGATCAGGCCGTTCAGCGAAACATCAGTATGCTTGTGGCTTGACCGTGGACAGGCGATCGAGGCACGAGACTCCGGATGGAGCCCTGCTCAATAATTACTATTTTTGAGAATTTAAGGCCTGCCCTACCTTACGACCAAGCTCTACGCACTGACTGAGGTCCCCCTCTTCCGGCACATATTTAACCTTGAGTCCATCATCAACAATATCAAATTTCATCTCAGTCATTGCTGTATTGAGCAGCTTCACAGACTCACCCGACCAACCAAAAGAACCAAAGGCCGCGCCCACCTTATTCAGCGGTCTCAACCCACGCATATACATGAGGAAACCAGCCATTCGCGGCAGCAGGCCGTTATTTAATGTGGGACACCCAAGAACAATAGCACTGGCATTGAGGACCTCACGCATGACATCACTACGATGGTTATAACGCAGGTTGAGCAACTTGTAGGAAATCCCTTCGTCCTGCAACCCGGCACCAACCTCTTTGGCCATCATCTCAGTGGAGTGCCACATGGTATCGTAGATGATGAGGGCAGTGCCATCCCCTTTGCCCTGGCTCCACTTGTCATAGGCCTCCAGGGCCATACCTGGGTTCGTACGCCAGATCACACCATGATCCGGAGCAATCATCTTGATCTGCAGGTTCATCTCCTTCACCTTGGCAATCAGCTTCTTTACCAGTGGTGAGTAGAGGGTCAGGATATTGGCATAATACTTGGTCAATTCTTCCAGGAGGATAGCCTGATCCACCTCGTCGTCAAAACGCTCGCTGGTTCCCAGGTGCTCACCAAAGGCATCGGAAGAAAAGAGTATCTGATCTTCCACGAGATAGGTAAACATGGAATCCGGCCAGTGCAGCATTCGTGTTTCAAGGAAGGAGAGGGTCTTGGCTCCAAGGCTGATGTCTTCTCCAGGCTTGGCAATTTCATAGGGCCAGTCGTCGTGATGAAAATGCTGAAGCAGGGCCTTCTCTCCCATCTTTGAACAGATGATCTTTTCCGGCTTGATCAAATCCACCATATCCGGCAGACTGCCGGAGTGATCCATCTCCACATGGTTGACCACGATATAATCGATCTTTTCAGGATCAACGATCTCTTTAATCCTGGCAATCATGTCATTTTTCATTGACTTTTTGACTGTATCAATGAGCGTGATCTTCTCATCCATGATGAGAAAGGCATTATAGGTGGTACCTCGATTCGTAGAATATCCATGAAAATCACGAACATCCCAGTCTACAGCACCAACCCAGTATACATTTTCGGTAAGTTTGACTGGATTCATGGCTCTGTCCTCCTGCTAAATTAAAATTTGATGCTTTCTTAAAAAGTTAAACGCTGGGATGGCTAAGCAAAAACCTTCATCTGCAAGTCCTATAAATTTCCAGATTCATTCCAGCGTACGATGGTACGTTAACATGAAAAAAACTTATAACAACGAAGTAGATGGAGAGTTGTTCTCACGCCATCAAAAATTTACTATTTCAAAACCCTGTTCAATATATTTCGCCATCCCCGGATGACCAGACATGTCATCAAGCAGGGGAAGGCCTTGTTTTTCAATATGTTCCAGAACCTCCATCTTGGAGGAACATGCTCGGCAGGCCCCTTCAATCAGGCCGGCGTCTCGCACCTGGCCAAAAAGTCCATGAAGGAAGTGTCCCTGCTTAGTGATTTCCGGAATCAAGCGTGTGGCCTCGCCTTCAATAATAATTTTACATTGGTGACCAGCAGCCTGCATCTCGAGTCCATTAAGCAGGACATGAATAAAACACATGGGCTGCCCCTGAAAAGCTGCAAGCAGGATTTTTCTTGTTTTCATACTACCCGGTTTTCAATAAGATTCAAGAAGATGATGGCATGTTCCATAGTTACCATCAATGGTTAAAGACAGGGGTTGCCTTGATGACAACCCCCGACGAACTGTAACGCTGCAAGTACTATAGTTCGGAAAACTCGTCTTTCCCTGCGCCGCATACCGGACATTCATATTCATCGGGAAGATCCTCAAAGGCTGTACCCGCTGCAATTCCTGCCGAATCATCTCCCTCTGCAGGATCATATACATACCCACAGATATCACATCTATATTTTTTCATACCAGTCGCTGCTCCTTCTGTTTCAGTTTCTTCCATTTTAGCTGCATTTTCAGCATGAACGGAACCCGGTCCAGCCAAGGGCCGGAATGCCTCCTTGCTTGCCCCGCAGACAGGACATCTCCAGTCATCAGGGAGGTCCTTAAACTGCACCCCTTTTTTGATCTTTCCCTTGCGATCGCCTTTATCCGGGTTATAGATATAGCCACAGTTGGGCATCTGACACTGGTACATTTCCTCAGCTGACGCCATGTTTCTACTCCTCCTCACATCCATAAAAAATATTCACCAAGAAGGGTGCCTCGCTGGGTGGGAGGCATCCTTCTTGGTCTTCACAACTTTTCTTTCAGACCTTCCACACTCCATGCAGGTTGCAAAGTTCCCGTGCAGTCACCGAGTCTGCTGATACAGGGAAAAAGGCCTCCGGAGCATCTCCTGGATTGAGAAACTGTCTGTAGCAGGTATCACCGGCTATAAGTTCAATCCACTCAATATAGTGCTCTTCGGTCATGGGGTGGGCAACACTTCCAACACTTACCTTATATCCCCCATCCACTTTCTCAATGACCGGGACATGTTTCTCCTTTGCCGCATCTACAGTATTCTCACTGAGATGAACCATTGGTGCTCCACAACAGGCCAAGTCTCCAGCCCCACCATGCACCACTTCCACTATATTTCCACAGATTTCACACTTATAAATATCGAGTTTATCCGCCATGACTCTACCTCCACGAGTTGAAAATGAAAACAAATTAACCCTCAAGACCGGGACTGAGACATCAGTAAAAGCATATCGTTTTCAATCCGGTTTTGCCAGCACTACCAGTTTTATACGTACATTGTTCCCTTAAGGCACCTCCTCCGAGGCACCCCAAGAGCTCTAGGGTGCCTTGAAAAATTTGGATTTTCGTTCAAGATCAAGGCATACGAAAAATTTTACCGCAGGCATATAAGTGATATTCCGAGGATAAAATTTTTCGCATAACGCAGAGATTGGACGAAAAGACAATTTTTCAAGATAACCTGCGGACTATCAGTCGTTGGCATGCTCGGCAAGGTATTTGGCCACGCCTTCTGCAGTCGGAGCCATTGCATCATCTCCCTTCTGCCAGTTGGCCGGACAGACATCGCCGAACTCTTCGGTAAACTGCAGGGCATCAAGCATCCTCAAGGCCTCAGCTACGCTCCTTCCCAAGGGAAGGTCATTGACAACCTGGTGACGAACAACACCCTCTTTATCGATCAGATAGAGACCCCTGAGGGAAATACCCGCATCAAGCAGGACACCATAGTTTTCGGAAATGGACTTGTCCAGATCAGCCACCAGGGGAAACTGAACATTGCCGATGCCGCCATTCTCTACCGGGGTATTTTTCCAGGCCAGATGGGTGAAGTGGGAATCAACTGAGACACCGACCACCTCGCAGTTCTTATCATTGAACTGTTTCACAGCCTTATGAAAGGCAATGATCTCTGAAGGGCAGACAAAGGTGAAATCCAGGGGGTAGAAGAAAAGCAGTACATAGCGGCCACGCATGTCTGACAGTTTAAATTCCTCGTTAAAGCCGTTGTCAGGCATAACTGCGGTTGCTGTGAAATCGGGGGCCTCATTGGTTACAAGCGGTTTCATATTAATTCTCCATTAATTAGCTGAGTTAATTTGATTGTTCTCAGGTCAATATTTTGTAAACGTCTTACCAGTTCTCAGCCAGCAGCTCAAAATAGGCAAGGGAGTGGCTGCAGGCCGGGCATTTCTTTGGCGGAGTCTTCCCCTTGTGGGTAAACCCGCATTTGGTACAGTACCAGGTCACTTCTTCATCCCTGGCAAACACACTGTTATTTTCAATATTGGCGAGCAGGGCTCGATACGTTCCAGCATGCTGCTCCTCTGCCACGCCAATAGAACGCATGACTGCAGCAATGAGAGGAAATCCTTCATCCTCTGCTATCCCGGCAAACCCGGGATACATCTCCTGATACTCATGCTCCTCGCCTTTGGCAGCGCTTTGCAGATTATCAACGGTGCTGCCAGGGGGGGTTGTTGGATAGGCAACAGTGATCTCCACCTCACCTTCTTCCAGAAACTTGAGCAGTGTTTTGGCATGAGCTCGCTCCTGCTCTGCAGTACGCTCAAAAATCCCGGAAATCTGGACGTAGCCTTCTTTTTTTGCCACCTTTGCATAGTAGGAGTACCTGTTTCTTGCCTGTGACTCACCGGCAAAGGCGATTAAAAGATTCTTCTCGGTTTCAGTTCCCTTCAGCTCAGCCATCGGCTTGACTCCTTCTTCTCAGGCCTTGATGGCAGTTCTTCCTTCACTGGTGATCTCGTACTTACATCTGGCAGGACTCCCAACATACCCTTTTTTCTTCAGAGCAGTAATTCTGCAGCTGACTGCCTTGGTCTCAAGACCAGTGGCGGCCGCGATATCCTTGGAAGCACACGGTCCGTCGCACTTAGCCATTGCTTCGAGTACCTGTTTCTGCTCATCACTCAGACCACCTGTTTTACATCCGCAACCCATAACGTTATCTCCTTTTTAGTTCTTTTCTTTCTTTGTTTTCTTTGCGAGTTTCTTTTGACACTTGGGACAGATTCCGGTCACTTCCAGCCTGCACCCGGTAATGGTATACCCTTTCACAGTCTCCTGCTCCGGTACCTTTATTTCACTCTTATCCACCTGCAGATTTTCAATCCGATGGCATACAACACAATAAATATGATCGTGATCTTCGACCTCATAGTCGAACCGTTTCTGCCTCCCACTGATCTCCAGCTTACGGATAATACCGGCCTCGGACAGGATCTCCAGATTCCTGTACACCGTTGCCAGGCTAATCCTGGGCATACTCTTTCTCACACGTTCATAAAGCTCATCAGCCGTGAGATGCGCCTTACTCTTTTTCAATTCCCGAAGGATCATCTCACGCTGGTTTGTCATTCGTAGCTGCATACTCCCTCCTTGCGATAATTAAACTCAACTGTAAGTGATAATTGTTCGCAAGTCAAGACTTTTTTCTCACCTTTTCCTTTCCACTAAAAAACGGCACAAGCCAGCCCCTCTCAAAAAGAGGGTTCACTTTTATTTCCATGATTTCATAGGAATAGAGCTACACACCACATTCTATTTATTTTTCCACTCTCCCAAAAGAAGAGCAGGGCGCCCACGTAAAAAAAGGAATAAATTTTAAAAAATGGTATAGAAATAATCCTTCAAAATGTTCTTCTGGCATAAAGCCAAAGATGTAGTATTCTTCTCTACACACAAGTTGCTTCAACATTTTCTCCAAGGAAGACATGGTTCCCATACTGGAAGTCAATCATCTGAAAAAACTCTATCAGCAAACCGTAGCCGTAGCTGATGTTTCCTTCAGTGTCCGGGAAGGGGTCTGCCTGGGCCTCCTTGGCCCAAATGGAGCCGGAAAGACAACAACCATGGAAATGGTTGAGGACATTATCCAGCCGGATGGAGGCGAGATCCTTTACCGGGGGGGCCTCCGCACAAACGCCTTTCGGGAAGAAATCGGCATCCAGTTTCAGCACACTTCGCTGCTCAACTTCCTCTCTGTGGAAGAGACCCTGCAAACCTTCCAGAAACTGTACCGGGATTCGGAATCCCTCGACACGCTCATCCAGCGCTGTGAACTGCAGTCACTGCTCAAACGGAAGAACAACAAACTTTCCGGTGGCCAGCTGCAACGGTTGATGCTTGCCCTGGCCCTGATCAATAAGCCCAGGCTTATCTTTCTCGATGAACCATCCACCGGCCTTGACCCCCAATCACGGCGGAACCTCTGGGAAATTGTCCTCAGCATCAAGGAGGAAGGCAAAACCATCATTCTCACCACCCACTCCATGGAGGAGGCGGAATATCTCTGTGATGAAATCGCCATCATGGACCAGGGTCGTGTCATTGCCTGGGACAGCCCTGAACAACTCATCAAAACCCATTGCCGCGGAGCCGCCTTTGTCCTCCCCCAGACAGCTCTCAAAATGGATCTGGATGATCTGCCCTTCTCCTGGCAGCACAAAGACGGACAGATCATCATGGAAATAGATCAGATTGATGAAGGATTAAGCGTTCTGCTCAATCTGGACGTGGACCTCTCTGAGATGTCGGTACATACACCGAACCTGGAGGATGTTTTCCTCCATCTCACCGGCAAGCAACTCAGGGATTGATAATCTGTTTCGTAAAAAATAAACATAGCCGATGGCTATGTAAAAAACTCCACATGCAAGGCGCGTAAATTTCCTATTATTTCGGCGTACTAGAGCACGTCATAATGATAGAAAATTTACGGCAACGAAACAGATGGAGAGTTTTCACCCAAAGGGTATAAATACGATGCCATCAGGGATTGAGTAATGAATTTTTCACGAATGTGGGCCATGTTCATGGCCAGAAACTACGAATTTTTCCGGGACAAAGCCGCCTTTGGCTGGAACTTTGCCTTTCCCTTTCTCATTATCCTGGGATTCGGCTTTATCTTTGGCGGCCGTGAGTACCAGGAATTCAAGGTGGGGGTTTTTCCGGTTCAGGCAGGAGAAGAGTTCCTCCTGGAAAGCACCATCCCTCCAGCTTTTCAAAATGGGAGATATCTCGACTTCATTGATTTTGAGGAGTTCCGGGGTGCTGAAAAGAAATTACGCCACCAGAAAATAGATATCCTCATTGATCGCAACTCCCCTGCACACGCCTACTGGATCAACGATTCTTCCCCCAAGGGCTACATCGCTGAACAGCTTTTCCTTGCCTCTTTCGAGGAAAATAAAAACCAAGCGGAAAAACAGCTCATTCAAGGGCGGCAGGTTCGCTATATCGACTGGCTCTTTCCCGGGATCTTGGCCATGAACATGATGTTCTCGGCTCTCTGGGGGGTGGGGTATGTGGTGGTGAGGTATCGGAAAAACGGAACCCTGAAACGACTCAAGGCCACGCCCCTCACCGCCCTGGAGTACCTGAGTGCCCAGATGTTTTCCCGCATCTTTCTCCTCATGTTTACCCTGGCAGTGGTCTGGCTGGGCTCCAACCTGATCTTCCATTTCCAGGTACTGGGCAGTTATGCAGCCCTGGCCTTTGTCTTCTTTCTCGGCGGCCTCAGCCTCTGCTCCATGGGACTGGTGCTGGCCGCCAGGGGAACAAGTGAGGAATTCACCTCCGGTATCCTGAACTTTATCACCTGGCCCATGATGTTTCTCTCAGAGGTCTGGTTTTCCTTGGAAGGTGCACCAAACTGGCTGCAGAACCTGGCAAAGATCTTTCCCCTCACCCACCTCCTCACTGGAGCCAGGAAGATCATGAACGACGGGGCCAGCCTGAGCGAAGTCAGCGCGGAATGTTTCATCATGATCCTGGTGACCGTTCTCTGTTTACTGGTGGCCTCCTACCTCTTTTCCTGGAATGAATAGGGCTGTCGACTGACAAAAAGAGCAAATATCGAACAGGGAATCCGCTGTTGAGAGTACAGGTGCCCCCTATACTGCAAGCAGCGTATCATACTCATCACTGAGAAAGCTCAAGTGCTGCTTTTCCTCTTTGGCCATAAACTGGAAAAAGGCCTTACTCTCCTCATCTTCCGTCTTTCGACTGAGGCGGCTGTATAAATCCAGGGCCTGGGTCTCAAGCATCATTCCGAGCTGAATAATATCCTCCAGGCTCGTAATCTGGTCGCGGAAATGGTCCAGGATCTGCTGCTTATCAAAACCACCTTCCAGGGATTCCGTACTGATCACCTCGTCCCCTCCGCCTTCAGGGAACCTGGCCCTGAGCTTGGTCTTATGGCCTTCCTCAAACTTTGCCAGCCGTGCAAGCAGCGCCTTTGCCTCATCATCTTCGACCAGTTCTTCCAGGGCCAGGTAGAGCTGTTTCAGCCCCTCTTCCATGGCATAACTCATCTGGAAGACATCATCGAAGTTTTCCCTGACAAAATATTCCATGCCCTGCTCTTCGCTACCGGCAGCCTTTCCCCCATCATAAGCGATAATACCACCGCTCATATTATAGATATTAGTAAAACCTTCGGCCTGGAGTAACTGGGCAGCAGCCTTGCTGCGCACTCCGGAGTGTCAGTAGACAAAGGTCGGTTTTGTCCTGTCCAATTCACCCATACGCTCAGTCAGCTCTTTGACAGGAATGAGCATGGATCCGGGAAGATGTGATTTTTCATATTCCTTTACCTGGCGAACATCCAACAACTGATACTCATCAAAGGGATGTTCAGCCATGAAGCCCTTGACCTCATCCGGGCTCATGTTGGCCCCCGGGGTAAACAAGCTTTTCCAATTCATCCCATCAACTCCTTGTACATCTCATCGTTATACCCGACATAGAGAACCTTCCCAACACGAAGGGTCGGGGCCCGCAGGTTCCCGGTACGTCCAAGGCTTACCTTCAGGATCTCTTCTTGAGACGCAGGATCCGGGGTAAAGAGCACACTCTTCTTTCCCCTTCCCACATGGAGACTGTCAGCCCCCTGAAAGAGCTCCCAGGCCCCATCAGCCTTTATTACATTTTTTCGTGCATCCACAAGTTCGTCAATCTTCACACCTGCCTGCCCAAGAGCCTCCTGAGCCTTTGCACATGAAGCTCAACCCTTCCGGAAATATGCCCAATCAACCTTCATCATTTTTTCTCCTTCACCGCCAGAGGCGGGATTAAAATTTGGAAACGAGCAGCTCCACTCCCTTCCCAACTACTGAAATTCACGCATAAACTTTCTGTCAATCCAGTCTTTTATCTTAAAAGCAATTCCCCCTGACAGCTGGAACCATTTCTTACGCAAAACGCCCTGCTCGTTGCCAAGGTTAAAGATGAGCAGATAATCCCCCCCAGGATCAAAGGGCTGCAGAGGGTCTCCCTGGAGAAAGGCCTTGAGGTTATGAAAGAGCACCGGGTTCTCGCGAACGGCATAGACGCCCACCTTGTCCAGGGGCTGATCTTTGAAGCAGATACAGTCTCCACCTCCAAAAATCTCAGGGTAGTCAGGGCATTGCAAAAAACGGTTCACCAGCAATCCACCGTCAGGGCCGGTCTGCAGCCCAGCCTCCCTGAAAAAAGGCGAAGGATGGACCCCGGTGGCCAGGATGATAAAATCGGCCTCCACCTCATGCCCGGAATCAAACGAGAGGCGGTTGTCATGGATAGTAATGAGATGCCCCTGTTCTTGAATGGAAACTCCGTTTTTTTCCAGAAGCCTCCGGCTCTTATCGCGAACTCCCTGGGGAAAGCGACTCAACAGGGAACGTCCTGCAAAAAGGATCACCCTGGAAGAAAAAGAAGTCGTGGCCAGGAGCTGGCCCACATTCCCTGCAGCCTCGGCACCTGCCGGCCCTCCGCCCACAACAGCAACGGTTATCGCCTCTTGTCGAGCCAGGGCCTCAATCTCGGTCCTGGCCTGATACAGACGCTCGATGGGCTTGACGGTATAGATCCGCTCCCGGCTCCCCTTGATCAGCGGAATATCCACATGGCTGCCGGTGTTAAAGGAGACCAGATCATAATTTACCCTGTTCCCAGACTCCAGGCGCAGCTCACGGGCAACAGGGTCCACCCCCACCACGGAATCGCGGATAAAAGCCCCCCCCTGCTCCTCCACCTTTTTTCTGGTGGCAAAACGAATATCGTCAGGTTCATATCCACTGCCGAGCATTCCCGGGCCCATGCCAGAATAATAATGGTAATCGGAAGGGCCAATTACTGTCACCCCATGGCCCAGATCCCGGATCACATGAATATTGGCCATGGTCACCATGTGGGCATGGCCGCCGCCTGCCAGTACAAGATGTTTTCCCATTACAACCTATCCTTCACCAATTCTTTTCACCTCTTGTCTCTCTTCTC
>CAYPEU010000011.1:11302-12494 GCA_964409855.1 uncultured Desulfocapsa sp. | reverse complement strand
CACCTTCTATTTTATTAAGTATAGGTGCTGAGGAAAAAAAATTGAAAAGAAAAACAACCGTTCCCAACTACCGTCCACAACAGTTCATTGGCCACGTCCTTTTCCGGCAGAGCTGTTTCTGTTCAGCCTCGCCACGAAGCCGCGCTCGAGCAGCTTCCTTCCATCTGTTGGACAACAACCATGGCCGAAAGAACAATGAGGATGCCTGGCAGAATCTTGAGCTCGGGCAAGGGTCCGCCAAAAGAGAGATCCAAAACAAGGACCAGGGCTGGATAGAGATAGGAGTAGGCCATAACCCTGGTTGGTCCAAGAAAGAGGATGCCATATTGGGTGAGGAAGAAGGTGACGATGGTGGAAAAGACGGCAAGATAGCCAATTCCGAGCCAGACATGCATGGAAACATCACCCCAGGAGACCAGCACAAGCTTCGGTCCTGCCAGGAGAAATAGCCACAGAGTTCCGGTGACCATGATCCAGAAGGCCATGACCAGCATGGGTTCACCCCGGTGGAGCAAACGCACCAGGGGGGTATAGAGCCCCATGAACAGACAGCCGACAAAGAAAATCAGGTCGCCACGATTCCATGCCAGGCTTGTCAATAAATTGAGATCACCTCTGAAGATAATCCACAAGGCCCCGATCAGGCCCAGGAACAGAGCAACCAGACGGGCCCTGCCCAGCCGTTCCCGATTCAGAATCATGGCATAGAGCCCCGACAGGGAGGGCACCAGGGTGAAAATGGCACTGGTATTGAGGGCAGTGGTGTAACGAAGGGAGAGAAACATACACCAGAAAAAGATCACCAGGGCAGCGGAGATCATGGAGTAACGGGCCAGGGCTGCAAAGGAAACAGTAAGACCGTGACGGAACCAGATCAGGGGAGCAAAGAGGAGACTGGCGGCGAAAAAACGAATCAGGGTCAAGACCCCAGGGTCAAGATCGTGGCTGATGGCGGCCCCCACGGGAAAGGAAGCAGAGACCAGGGCGGCACAGAGGATCATGAGGAGATGGACCCTGGAAAAACGAATTTGGTACACCCTGTTACTCCTCTTTTCTATCCGAAACCAATGACTTCAAAACGAACAGCAGAATATCAAACAGGAATATCAAACAGCGAAGTTATTTTTCTCCTTCTGCGCTTCAAATTTCCCTGTTCGACATTCGATATTCAAACCATCTCTTATTTCTGCCC
>CAYPEU010000011.1:0-11202 GCA_964409855.1 uncultured Desulfocapsa sp. | reverse complement strand
AAAGATCCCGAAAACAGCCCACCACCTCTTATGAATGGCCTTCCGCGACGCCTCCATGGCCTCCCAGGGGCCAAGTCCCTTCTCCAGGATCAGGGGCAGGGTCAGGGCATAGCCCACAGAGAGATAAATTCCCGGAAGGACCAGGAGAACGAACCCGATACAGACCAACAGGGTTTGCAGAATAAGAGCAACGGTTATGGAAAGCCCTTTCGAGAATCCGGAAAAGACCATCTGCCAGCTGACCCTCTGCTGCAAGGCTCGTCTGACCCCGATGAGCATAAGGCCACTGGTAAAAATTGTAGAAAGCCAGGTGGTGATCAGCTGTGCTCCAGCATTTACGCCCATTGCAGTGTTCGGATCAGCAATCAGGTTCCCGCTCTGCAAGGCATAAGCCGCACCAAATCCGACCCCGAAGAGAATGAAATACATGACAATGACACCACCCCAGACAGCACCTTTTGCCCCTTTGGTCTTTTGCCACGCCTCTTTCAAGACTTCTCCGACGGTAAAATCAGAGTCACTAGCCTGCTCGTCCTCTTCCACGCCCACGTCAGTATCGTCAGCGGCCATAAGCTCGGCAGTGGAAGCTGCTGGTTCCTCATCAACATCTTCTGGAGAAACTTCTACCACCTCGGGCTGACAGAGCCCGCAGTAGAGCTTGGAATCAACCTCCTGCAGAAAATCAGGGTGAAAACTCTCTCCACAGACCGAACAGACGTCCTTGGGATACTCTTCGCTGGCAAAATCATCCTCTTCGCCCAGCAGGATATCGTCAGAATCTGTCTCATCTTCCAGTGCCTCTGCAGCATGGGCAAGGTCAGCCTCTGACGCAAGGTCATCATCGTCCTCTTCATCTTCATCTTCAGGACGACAGAGAGCACAATAGCGTTTCGAACCAACGGTTTCCAAAAATCCAGGATGAAGAGATTCCCCGCATCCGGAACAGGTTTCAAGCTCAGGAGCTTCCTCCTCAAGCTCATCGTAAGCCTCCTCTGGCACTTCAATTTCCTCTTCAGCAGCGTCTTCTTCATCCTGCTCGGAAAAAGTCTCCTCTCCCATCTCCAGAAACTCTTCCTCTGCACTTTCTACTGTATCCCCTTCTTCCTGGAGTTCAATTTCTTCTTCCGGCTCGGGTTGACAGAGAGCACAGTAAAGGCTGGAATCGACCTCCACCAGAAACTCGGGAGCAAAAGACTGCCCGCAGGCCGAACAAAGCTGAAGATCTGCATCGTCATCAGCTGCGAGTTCTTCACCGGTCGCATCCTCCGCTTCTCCGGAGTCTTGTATCAGATCAGTCTGTTCCTCAGTTACCGGGCTCTCCGGTTCATCCTTGTAAGGCATTTCCTGACCCATCAATCCAGCGTCATTCGAATCTGAGAGAAGCTTCTCGGGGACCAGAAAAACCTTACTGCATTTCGGACATCTCAGCTTTTTTTCGGCAAGAGAGTCATCTACCGAACCGTGCACCCCGCAATGGGGACAATCTATCTTCATCCAAAACCTCCAGATATTTTTCTCTTTTCCCTTCTCTCACGAACAGGAAACAGACCCACCTTTTCTCAAACAAAAATGATGTAAAACAGGTATACTGGCAAAGTGTAGTACAAAAGGGTAGATAAAATACAGGAAAAACAACGCTTCCCCCTATTTTTTTTGCATTTTTCACCGCAGCAGATACAGGAACTTACGATGGAAATCATTCTCATAGCTGCCATGGCCCAAAACAGGGTTATTGGGCGCAACAACCGCATCCCCTGGCATATTCCGGAAGAGATGCGTCACTTCAAAGAAACCACCATGGGACATGCTGTAATCATGGGAAGAAAGACCTTTGAATCCATGGGAAAAGCATTACCGGGACGCCTCAATGTGGTACTCAGCAGAAACAGTGCCCTGCACGTTCCCGGATGCATGACAGCTCAGAACCTTGCAGAAGGGTTGCGTTGCTGCCAGGGACAGGAAAAAGTCTTTATCATTGGCGGCAAAACCATCTACCAGGAATCCATGCCCATGGCCGACACCATTCTTCTCTCAATCCTTGATGAGGAGTATGAAGGCGATATCTTCTTCCCGTCTGTCCCCGAAGATCTTTTTCAACAGGTGTCGGAAAAACGAATGGGCCGCGAGCACCCTTTCACCCTTCTTGTCTATACACGCAAGGAAAGAGGATGAATGCGCCTGACCTTCCTGTTCTGAGCATCTTCCCGGAGATTCGAGAGTCCCTGAGCAAAGGACACGTCCTGCTCAGTGCCCCGCCGGGCTCTGGAAAAACCACGGCTGTCCCTCCTGCCCTTCTCCAGGAATCCTGGCTGCAGGACCAAAAGATTATCCTGCTGGAACCGAGACGTCTTGCGGCCCGGGCCGCTGCCCGGAGAATGAGTTTCCTCCAGGGAGAAGCGGTTGGCCAGACCATTGGTTACCGCACAAGGCTGGACAGCAAGGTTTCAGGCGCAACCAGGATAGAGGTGGTCACCGAAGGAATCCTTACCCGCAGACTGCAGAGCGATCCTGAGCTGCAAGGAGTGGGACTGGTCATCTTTGATGAGTTCCACGAGCGCAACCTGCAGGCAGATCTGGGCCTTGCCCTCTGCCTGGACCTCTGCATCCTGCGCCCGGACCTGAAGATCCTGGTCATGTCAGCCACCCTTGACAGCAAGGACCTGAGCGCTATCATGGGCAACTGCCGGGTCATTCAAGCCCGGGGCAAAAGTTTTCCAGTGACAACCAGCCACATCCATACGATTGCCGATTTTTTCTCCATTGCCACATTGACAACCCGGGCCATTCTCCATGCCCTGAAACAGGACCACGGCGACATCCTGGTCTTTCTCCCTGGCGCAGGGGAAATCAAGACATGCCAGAAACTCCTCTCCGAAGCTGGCACCAACTGCTCCATCCTCCCCCTATACGGCAACCTCAGCGCAAGGGAACAGGACCTGGCCATCACTCCATCCCCTGGCGGCCCCAGACGGATCATTCTCTCCACCCCCATTGCCGAGACCTCACTCACCATTGAAGGCATCTCCATAGTAGTGGACAGCGGTTTCGCCAGACAACCCCGATTTGACCCGGCCACAGGGTTGAACCGTCTGCAGACCGTCCGTATCTCCAAGGCCTCTGCCGAGCAGCGCCGCGGGCGGGCAGGACGCCTTGGCCCAGGGGTCTGCTATCGCCTCTGGGACACGCGTATTGAGCACTCACTGCAGAATTTTTCTCCACCGGAAATTACCCTCTCTGATCTCTCTTCCCTGGTCTTGGACCTGGCCCTCTGGGGAGTAACTGACCCAAAAGAACTGCAGTGGCTTACCCTGCCCCCGGATGGCGCCTGGCAGAGGGCAAAAAGCCTGCTCCAATCCCTGTCTGCCCTGGACGAACAGGGACGCATCACCTCTGATGGGCGAAAACTGGCCAGACTGCCTCTCCACCCCCGTCTTGGCCACATGCTTCTGCATGCAAAAAAACAAGGCATGGGGGCAACCGGCTGCATCCTTGCAGCCTTACTCTCGGAACGAGATATCTGCAGAGGAAAAGCCAACTCCACTGACCTTGGTGAGCGAGTAAGATTCTTTACAGGAGAGGATAGCCACAGTCCCTTAAGCGGGATTGATCGCGGACTGTGTCGTCGGATCAAACAACAGGCCGCCCAGTGGCAGAAGCTCCTGGGCGGCCTGGCCGGGGAAAGGATTCTGCCTGACGAATGCGGACAACTGCTGGCCTCGGCCTTCCCTGACCGTATTGGCGTGCTTCGAGACAAGAGCAGGGATCGCTATCTCATGGCGGGCGGCCGGGGGGCCATCCTGCCGCCGGGAGATCTCCTGGCCGGCAACCGGATTCTCATCTTTCCCCACCTTGATGCCGGCAAACGTGAGGGCAGGGTCTATCTTGCCGCCCCCTTACGCCTTGATGAGCTGAAAAGCTTTCATCCTCAGCTCCTCTGTCAGGCAAAAGAGATGCGATGGAATGACTCCACCTCTCACATCATCCTGCGGCAAACCAACTCTCTTGGCAAGGCCGTTGTTGAAAGCAAGCCGCTCATTGATGTTGACTCTGACCAGCTGCTCGATCTTTTCCTCCAGGGTGTACAACAACAAGGTGCCAGGTGCCTGCCCTGGAACAAAGAAAGCAGAGCGCTGCAGGCGCGTATCGAATCCCTGCGCTTCTGGAAGATTGGCGACTGGCCGGATCTCAGCGATGCAGGCTTACTGGAGGACCTGCAGTGGCTTGCCCCCTACTGTTTAAAAATGCGCCGCCTTGATCAGCTTAAAGAGCTCAACCTCCACTCCATTCTCCTCGGCCTGCTCTCCTGGAAAAAACAAAAAGAACTGGAACGTCTGGCACCGGAGCGCTTCAGCGTGGCCTCCGGCTCCCACGTGAAGCTGGACTACAGTCCGGGCCAGCCCCCGATCCTTGCTGTCCGGCTGCAGGAACTCTTTGGCCAGACAGAGACACCCACAATCTGCGATGGCCGCATCTCAGTCCTGCTCCACCTCCTCTCTCCGGCCCGGCGCCCTGTCCAGGTCACCGGAGACCTGGCTTCTTTCTGGCGCAACACCTATCCGCAGGTCAAAAAAGAACTGGCTGGCCGTTACCCTAAACATTACTGGCCTGATGATCCTCTCATCGCCCAAGCCACAGCCCGCTGCAAACCCCGCCGCTAGCCTGACCGTCACAGCACAGTTTTTTTTCTTGCTTTTCCTCCAATGCGATTTACTATATGAACAGATGCTCAGATACTTAAATAGCTACAAAGGAAAATATGCTGCCCAACAATACTACCATAGACCTCTGCGACTGCCGCTGCATCCATGAAAAACGAGTCACGGCTGCCTCTGACGAGGCTCTGCCGGAACAGGAGAATCAACGAATGGCCCAGCTGTTCAAGGCCATGGGGGATGCAAACCGCTTGAAGATCCTCTGGGCTCTGGATCACGGAGAGATGTGCGTCTGTGATATTGCCGCCTTTCTTCAGGTTTCAGAATCGGCAGTGAGTCACCAGCTCCGCCTGCTGAGACAGCTGCAACTGGTGAGTAACCGGAGGGAAGGCCCAATCCTCTACTATCGGCTCAATGACCACCATATCGCAGGCCTTATCCAGACCGCTCTTGAACATACCAGAGAATAACGATGAATCTTACAAGCTTTTTCACAACCGCTGCAGAGGCCAGTTGGCAGCTGCTCTATCAATCTGCGCCCTACATGCTCTTTGGCCTGCTGGTGGGGGGAATGCTCAAGGTCTTTCTCTCAGCAGATTACGTGGCCAGGCATCTCGGATCCGGTCGTTTCAGCTCAGTTTTCAAGGCATCCATCCTGGGGATCCCCATCCCCCTCTGCTCCTGCGGAGTCCTTCCTGCTGCCGCCTCTTTAAAAAAACAGGGCGCCAACAAAGGGGCCACAGCCGCCTTCCTCATCTCCACTCCTGAATCCGGTGTGGACTCCATCTCCATCACCTATGCCCTGCTTGATCCCATCATGACCCTGGCAAGACCCATTGCCGCCTTTGTCTCGGCCATGGCCGCCGGAATCGGCATCAATCTGACCCAGCCGCCCGCTGCTGAGAAAGAACCAATGTCCATTGCACCAATGCAGACAGGCTGCGGTTGCTCTGGAAGCTGCTCTCCCGCTGAGGAAAAGACAGAGCCAGGACTCATACCCCGGCTGGGATTGGGACTACGCTATGCAGCCATAGAGATCTGGGGAGAGCTGGCAGGATGGTTTTTTATAGGAATCGTGGCCGCCGGGATCATCACCGTCCTTGTTCCGGACCAGGCCATTGCCAACTATCTGGGAGGCGGACTGATCTCCATGCTCCTCATGCTCTGCCTGGGTATCCCCCTCTATATCTGCGCCACGGCCTCCACCCCCGTTGCAGCCGCATTTATCCTCAAAGGGGTCAGCCCCGGCAGCGCCCTGGTCTTCCTGCTGGTGGGCCCGGCAACCAATGTCACCTCCCTGTCGGTACTCATCGGCATCCTGGGCAAAAAAGCCACTGGAATCTACCTGGCTTCCATTGCCCTGTTTGCCGTGCTCTGCGGCCTGGCCCTTGATCTGCTCTACGTCTCATTGGGCATCTCAGCTGTTGCCATCATCGGCGAGTCCAGTGAAGTCATGCCGGAAGCCGTCTCCCTGGCATCAACGCTGCTCCTCCTCATCCTCTCCATCGCCCCCCTGACAGCCATGGTAAAAAGATGGTTTTCCAGGAAACAAAACGGCTGTGGCTGTAGTGGGGAATCGTGTTCTACGGGTGGGCACAGGTAATGACAAGGAAGCCTGGGCTTCCTGAGTAAGGAGGGTTCCCAGGCAAGGAGCCTGGGAACCAGCTGGCTTCTTTCTTCTGAACCCTGCCTTCTTACCTACATCCGCTGTACATAGTGGTCATACTTGGCCAGATAAATCTCGGTCAGGGTCAAAAAGGCTGTCACTATGAGCGGTCCATAGATAATACCCAGTACCCCGTAGACGCTGAGCCCTCCGATGATGGAGAGAAAAACCAGCAGGGTGTGCATCTTCACCTGATCTCCCACCATCTTGGGTTTGACCAGATATTCCACGGAAAAAGAGAGGATAATGTAGAAAAAGAAGAGAAAGACCCCGGTTCCGACGCTGCCGTTCAGCATGAGAAAAACTGCTGCCGGAATCAAGACCAGGCCGATACCGAAAATAGGGAGAAAGGCAAGAATAGCCATGATCGCACCCCAGAGGATAGGAGAGTTGAAGCCAAGAATTGAAAAAACCGCCCCTCCCAGCACGCCCTGAATTATACCGCAAATCCCGTTTCCCTTTAAAACAGCACTGGCAATCTCATCAAATTTCTCGAGGAGCAGGCGATCTTCATCATCCGGCAGGGGGGAAAGATCAATGACAAAGTTGACCAGCCGTTCCTGGTCAATAAGAAGAAAGAAAATGGTCAGGATCATCATAAAAAAGAGGAAAAGAAACTGGAGGATATTTGCTGCCCAGGAGCTTGCCTGGTTGTATAAAAATAGCCCACCCATCTTGGCAATGTAGGAGAGGACACCAGTGATCTGGGTCGGTTCAAAACGATAGCCAAAGCCCTCCAGGTACTCCTGGAGCTGGGCAACCAGCGAACTGGACTGAATAAAGAGCTGAAACTTCATCCCCACCTGAGCATTGCGCCCCCAGTGATACAGATTCAGGGCCTCGTTGGACAGGGCTCCCACAAAGAAGAGGAGCGGAACAAAGACGATGAGAATAATCAGCAGGCAGGTCAGGATCGAAGCCAGGTTCACCGGCATCTTCTTGGCAAGGACCCTGTAGATTGGGCGAAAGACGCTGGTCAGGAGGAAGGAGAGGACCAGAATGGACAAGAAAGGCCAGAGGATGCGGCCAAGAAAAAAAATGGAGATGAAAAAAACCAGGAGGAAATAGTAGATCCTCATGGAATTTGGACCATTGTTCTGATCGGTCGATGGAATTACGTGATTACTCATATCACTTTTTTCTGCCCACTGTATTTACTTATAAAACAGGAAAATGTTGCAATTTTCATGGAGCTGAGTAGTCTTAGCTCCTTCATCAGCCAGTGTCGGGATGAACGTTTTTTCAGTTGTCCATCGCCCTAGGGTGCCTTTTATTTATACTATATATTGGACTGCAGTTTAAGAAAAGTGAAATACGTTTGCGGAGATAAAAGAGGTATATCATGTGGGAAGATTTAGAGATAGCAGTAAACAAGATTGATCCTGAAAAGTGCAAAGCGAAACCGCCCCAGGACGCCCTTGGATTCGGTAATCATTTTACCGATCATATGTTCCTCATGAAATGGGACAGAGAAAACGGCTGGCATGATGCCGAGATCTCTCCTTACCGCAACTTCGATCTCGACCCGGCCGCCATGGTCCTCCATTACGGCCAAGCCATCTTTGAGGGACTTAAGGCCTACAAGGGAGAAAACGACCAGATTTACATGTTCCGCCCAGAGGACAACCTGGAGCGTATGAACAGCTCGGCGCTCAGAATGTGTATGCCGCGTATCCCCGTGGACAAGGTGATGAAGGCCCTGAAGGCCCTGGTTTACCTTGATCGGGACTGGATCCCCACCGGCAACGGGGCAACCCTGTACATCAGGCCCACCATGATTGCCGTGGAGCCCGCCCTTGGAGTTCGCCCTTCAAGTCAGTACTATTTTTTCATTATCATGTCCCCGGTTGGCGCCTACTATGCAGAAGGATTCAACCCCACCAAGATCTGGGTCACCGACAAATATGTCCGTGCCGTAAAAGGGGGTGTGGGCCATGTCAAAACTGCCGGCAACTACGCGGCATCCATCATGGCCGCCGAAGAGGCGCATAAAGCCGGCTACACCCAGGTCCTCTGGCTCGATGCCTGCGAACGGAAGTATATCGAAGAAGTGGGTACCTCCAACATCTTTTTCAAGATTGGCGATGAACTGATCACCCCACCCCTGGGCGGCTCCATCCTTGGCGGTATCACCAGAGATTCAGTGATCCAGCTGGCGCAGAGCTGGGGAGTCAAGGTGGTGGAAAAAGAGATCACCATCGATGAGGTCATTGCAGCCTGCAACGACAACAGCCTGGAGGAGGTCTTTGGCAGCGGTACAGCCGCAGTGATCTCCCCTGTGGGCGAATTCTGCTACCAGGACAAAAAATATGTGATTGGCGATGGAAAAACCGGGGAACTGTCCCAGCGCCTTTTTGATGAACTGCAGGCAATCCAGAACGGGACACAGGACGATCCTTTCAAATGGATTGTCCGTATCGGATAAGCCCGGCTCCGCACAAGTATAACACAATACAATTTACGCAATTTCAAAAAGATAGGGCGAATACTTTTTTTTTAGTATTCGCCCCTTGATTTTCATAAAAGCAAACCTATAGTTTTGCGCAGTTTAGGTTCTTCCTGGATGGTCAATCAATTAATATTTGTTGACCATCCAGGAAGAGCTAAAGCCCTTATGGCTGGCAATAACCGGGAATTCTTCCGGATTACAATTTCTTAGCAAGGGACAACATCCCGACCTTTGTAACTTAACATACGTTTTACAGGAGGAAGTACATGAAAATTCGTCCATTAAATGATCGTCTTCTGGTCAAGAGACTGAAGGAAGAGGAAATGACAGCCGGTGGTATCATCATCCCCGACAGTGCCAAAGAGAAACCCGCCGAGGGTGAAGTAACAGCAGTTGGGCCTGGTAAAGTTGCCGACAATGGTGAGCGTATTGCCATGCAGGTGAGCGTGGGTGACACTGTCCTGTTTTCCAAATATGGCGGCACCGACGTTAAACTCAGTGGTGAGGACTTCCTCATCATGCGCGAAGATGATATTCTCGGAATCGTAGAATAAAACTTGTCAATATACTCTAGATAGGAGCATTAAATCATGGCTGGAAAAGATCTGAAATACGGAGTTAAGGCCCGCGAGTCCATTCTCGCCGGCGTCAATACTCTTGCCGATGCAGTAAAAGTTACCCTTGGTCCCAAGGGTCGTAACGTCCTGATCGAAAAATCTTTTGGCGCCCCCACCATCACTAAAGACGGTGTGACTGTTGCCAAAGACATCGAACTGACTGACAAATTCGAAAACATGGGCGCACAGATGGTCCGCGAGGTTGCCTCCAAGACCTCTGATGTTGCTGGTGACGGTACAACCACCGCCACAGTGCTGGCCCAGGCTATCTACCGTGAAGGTGCCAAGCTGGTAGCTGCCGGCGGCAATCCCATGGAGATCAAACGTGGTATCGACAGATCTGTTGAGGCCATTGTTGCAGCACTGAAGAACATCGCCACTCCCACCAAGGAGCAAAAAGAGATTGCCCAGGTCGGAACCATCTCTGCCAACAGTGACGAGACCATCGGCAACATCATTGCCGAGGCCATGGACAAGGTTGGTAAAGAGGGTGTTATCACCGTTGAAGAAGCAAAATCCATGGACACCACCCTGGATGTGGTTGAGGGTATGCAGTTTGACCGCGGTTACCTCTCTCCCTACTTTGTCACCGATGCCGACCGTATGGAAGTAAACATGGAAGAGCCCTACTTTCTCCTGGTTGAGAAAAAGGTCTCCAACATGAAAGATCTCCTCCCGGTCCTTGAGGCCGTTGCCAAAATGGGCAAAGGGCTGTTCATCATTGCTGAAGATGTTGACGGTGAGGCCCTGGCCACACTGGTTGTCAACAAACTGCGCGGCACCCTGAACATTGCAGCAGTCAAGGCTCCCGGCTTTGGCGACCGCAGAAAAGCCATGCTCGAAGACATTGCCATCCTCACCGGCGGCCAGGTCATCACCGAAGACCTGGGTATCAAACTTGAGAATGTAACCGTGAACGACCTGGGTACTGCCAAGCGCGTGGTTGTGGACAAAGACAACACCACCATCATCGACGGTGCCGGCGACACAGTTGCTCTCGAAGCGCGTGTCAAACAGATCCGCAGCCAGATTGACGCCTCCACCTCTGATTACGATACCGAGAAACTGCAGGAGCGTCTGGCCAAACTGATCGGCGGTGTTGCTGTAATCAATGTCGGTGCTGCCACCGAGATCGAGATGAAAGAGAAAAAAGCCCGCGTTGAAGATGCACTGAATGCAACGCGAGCAGCTGTTGAAGAAGGCGTGGTTCCTGGTGGCGGTGTTGCTTATATCCGTTGCCTGGCAGCCCTTGAAACCCTTGCACTCGAAGGCGAGCAGGAACTGGGTAAGCAAATCCTCCTCCGCGCCCTGGAAGAGCCCGTTCGCCAGATTGCAAGCAACTCCGGCTGCGAAGGCTCCGTCATTGTTGAGCATGTCAAAGGTCTTGAAGGACCTAACGGTTTCAACGCTGCTACCGAGCAGTATGAAGACCTGATCGCCGCCGGTGTCATTGATCCTGCCAAGGTAACCCGTACTGCACTGCAGAACGCAGCCTCTGTTTCCGGAATGCTGCTGACCACCGAGTGCGTAATCGCTGAGTCTCCTGATGAAGAGGGCGGTGCCGGAATGGCTATGCCTCCAGGTGGTGGAATGGGCGGCATGGGTGGCATGGGCGGAATGGGCGGAATGATGTAATTCCCCTGTTCAGTCCAGACTGAACACCAAAAGTACCAAGAAAGGGTCTCCTTGCGGGACCCTTTCTCTTTTGTCACACCTTTTTCACGGAAAAAAGTTGACACTGGAAGGCGGATAAGGTATCTATTTTCGTCTTCACATATTGGCGATGTAGCTCAGATGGTTAGAGCATACGGCTCATAT
>CAYPEU010000010.1:0-42272 GCA_964409855.1 uncultured Desulfocapsa sp. | reverse complement strand
TATAGTGAGCACCCTCAGAAAAAACCTTACAGCTGAGCTTTAGTGGTAATCAGAAACACATTTATCAAGTGCTGCAATGTGGTACGCATTGAGGCGTTAAGGTGTTCTTGATTGTATGAGGCAAGGTTAAGTGCTGGAAGGCAACCCCTCGGTTAAGATGTTTCCTGATCTTCTCAGCAACAAAGAGAGGATTGGGTTGCCATAATTTGAGAAGATAACATTAGAGGTGAGCAGTAGTAAGTTGCGATTCGAAAAAATAAACTTACTTCTTCATACCACCCCCTATCCCTTGAATTTAATTTAATTTAAAGGACCCATATCAATCGTTATTTTCACAACACCGTTCTGCTCCTCACAATCCTCGTATGCCTTGATCAGTGATTCAAGTTTTGCTGGATGCGTCGAAGAGATATAAACTGCTTCACCGGGGTCATCCTTCATGTTGAACAACTGCCATTTGCTTTTCCCGAAAGGCGGAGCAAGCCTTGTAGCTTTCCAGTCACCGCTGCGCATTGCTCTCAGGCCAATCAGCTCCCAGCCAAGGGTATCCTGCTCCGAGCGCACGCTTTTGCTTTCGCCCTTTAAGATAGTGAGCATGGACCTGCCCTGGATAGGCAAGGCATCCTTTCCTTTGTATTGTGTGGGATGGCTGGCTCCGGCGATCTTCAAGAATGTCGGAACCATATCCTTGACATGCAACAAGGCATCGGACCGCTTTCCATGGGCTATGCCAGGTCCTGTTGCTATGAGTGGCGACCTGGTGCCTCCGTCAGCGATCGTTCCTTTAACAAGACGCAGAGGTGTATTGGCTTTCACTGCCCATTCAAAGCCGATGGCATTACGTGATCCCTTGCGACCAATATTTTTATAACGGTTATCAGAATTACGGGCTACCCATTCCTCGCCGGTATCTGGATAGCTGGCCATAGTGGCTCCATTGGCCCCGTTATCCGAGAAGAAAACAATATTGGTATTGTCATACTGGCCCGTCTTTTTCAGGTAGTCGACGAGGCGGCCAATCTCCTGGTCCATGATCTCGATCATTGAGGCATAAACCTCCATGACACGGGCAGAATAGGCACGCACTTCCTGTGGTCTCTCCTGCCATTGCGAGACATGCTGAGGATGTCCTTCAAGGGGATTGAGGAGTCGACAGACGGTGAAGAATATGCACTGACCCCGCCAGGGTTTTGTCATTAAGATCATAGTAGGGGAGCACCTTGAGCTCGCAATCCCCCCCCAGCCCCTTCTCGTAAATTTTTACAGTCCGCGCTTGTCCATCGATCATCATCTTATCCTGTGGACAGGATCCAGGAATACAGCGGTTATCATGTACACAAAAATAACATTTTGTTCCTATGGCGTCGGCTGGCGCCACACCCGTGGCCTCGGCCATGGCCTTGTTGACCCAGAGGAACCGGTGCTCTTTATCCACCAGAAAGATAAGATCAGAGATGGCGTCCACGGTCCGTTCCCATTGTCCCTTTGCCAGAGCCAGCTTCTTTTCCAGCAACTTCGGGTACTCACGAGTAGCACGTACAAGTATTGCCCGTTCAAGAGCCTTTTCCACCGCATGCAGCAACAAACTCAAATTCAGGAGAGGTTTAGTAAGATAATCCCAGGCACCTATTCGTAAGACCTCAATCACATCATGCATTGTCCCCATACCTGAAAGGACAAGAACCGGCGTATCAGGAGACTCCTTAACAACCATGGCAAGCAAATCAAGACCGTCCATTGTCGGCATACACAGGTCAGTGATAACAAGATCCGGCTGCTCCTGCCGGAAAAGGATCAATGCCTCCATGCCGTTTGCCGCCTCCAGAACGATATACCCCTGCCCCTCAAGATAGTTTACAATGGATTTCCGGAGCAATGTATCATCTTCGGCTGTCAGCACTTTTATTCCGGATACGGTTTTCATTATCTGCTCCTTGTCATGCTCTCCATTCATTCCCTGTCAGTGCCAACTCGACAACAAATTTCGTTCCCCTGCCAGGCTCGGATTCCACCCATAACCTGCCCTTGTGTTTGTCGCAGATAATGGCATAAGCAACGGACAGCCCAAGTCCAGTCCCCTCTCCCACATCCTTGGTGGTATAAAAAGGATCAAAGACATGCCGTCTGACCTCGTCACTCATGCCCGGGCCGTTATCCTCTACCTCTATGCGAACCCTGTCATCAACGCGGAGAGTCCGCAGGGTCAGCAGCCCTTTCTTTTGTTTCTTTTCCGGGTACCGGAGTCCCTTGTTGCTTTCCCCGTGGACCTCCTCCCCCAGAGCCTGTGCGGCATTTTTTATCAAATTCAGCATCACCTGACTGATCTCCATGGCAACACAGGGAACAGCAGGAAGTTCAGGATCATATTCTTTTTTGATGTCCAACTTGAGGATATCAAAATTTTTTCTGAGGTCATAATCTGCATGGGACAGCTGCACAGCATTATCTAGGAGTTCTGCAATATTGACCTGCGTAATGTCACCATTAATAGGGCGGCTGAACTGCAAGAGATTGTTTATGATATGAGATGCACTGAGAGCAGAATCTCTGATACCTGTAAGAAAGTAACCAATCTCTTTTTTGTTCAGATAATCGTTTATCCGGGCCAGATCAAGACCGTATTCACTTGCCAGCTCTCTGTTTTTTGCTCTGTCTTCATCCAAGCCCTGTTCAATTATCTGAGCTGATTGCAGGATGGCACTCAGCGGGGTGTTTATCTCATGGGCCACCCCGGCCGCCAATCCGGCTATCGTTGTCATCTTTTCAGACTGCATCAGCAGATCTTCCATCTGTTTCTGTCCGGTAATATCCTGAAGCGTACCAAAGAAAAGGGAAGGTTTACCCTGTTGGTCAAGGACTGTGCTCCATTTGGCATCAACATACTTTTCCGTGTTGTCGGGTAACAGCAATCGATAGAGAAGATGCCCTTTCTCTCCGCTTTTTCGTGTTTTCTTATACACTTTCCATACTCTTTTTCGGTCATCCTGATGAACGCTTTTTAGAAAGACCCTCCATGAAGGCGGTATAATGCCCGGCTCTCTCCCCAGGATTCTATACATCTCATCCGACCACTCATAATTACTTGATGACAGATCATATTTCCAGTGGCCGATATGGGCAATTTCCTGTGCTTCCAGCAGCAGTTTTTCTCTTTTCCGCAGTCTCTCCTCTATTTGCTGGTTGCTGGCTTTGATGGTGACATAGAACCAGAGTAAGGGGCTACTGAGAATAAGGATGGAGAGGTACAGCAGCCAGGGGAAGCGCCGGGGTATGGAGATGAGTTGGTTCAGTTTATCAGCAGGGACATGGGAAGCCAGTATCCAGTAATAGTCCTGTCCTTTTCCCCCTGCTTTTTCTGCAGCAGGGGGAAGGGGGCCGCTGCTGCCAGGAAAACACTTCTCTTCCAGGGGGTACACCTTTACGAAGCTGAAAAAGCCGTCAGAGGTGCGGAGCTGGCCCTTTGCCTGTTGCTGTATAAGCGACCAGACAGCAGGATTTTGCAGTGGAAAAAGACTCTCTTTGCCAAACATAAACCCCCATTCATCTTCCGAATTCTCTGCCAGCAGGAAGTACCCATCCTGGTTGAGTATCAGTGGTCGACCACGGGTGTGAACAAGGTCATTTTCATGGTGTCGGAAGGCGCCTTTAAAGGCATTGATTAAATTCTCAGCAAGAAAATTGAGAATGACGACCCCATGATTCCTGTTGTCCTTATCTATTGCTGCTGTAATAATCCGCAGCATGGGTTTATAGGGACGGTCAATGACTCCGCGCTCTATATTGAGATCCAGAGGAGAAAGATAGAACTCTCCACGACTCATCCCGATGCTCTCTTTAAAGTAATAACGGTCTGATTTGTCCTGCAACTGGTTTTCAGCTATTGATGTGGCCTTGCCGTTTCTCAGATCGACCCGAACAACCTCCATCCCCCTGTTATCCAGATAACGGACCTGGTCATAGCGCTTCCTGTTGGATGAAAACACAGAAAACCCATTCTTGATCTGTTCCTTTCTTTCGCCATTCGGATTAAGCAGAAACGCCTGAAAAGTTGCAGACTCTGCAAGAAAAAACGTATCCTTCCTGAGCTCCTCAAACGTCATCAGGAAGGTATGTTTTCCTAATTCCAGATGCAGCATCTCGGCGTTTTTAATGAGGGTGTATTCTTTTGCTGTAAGCTGCACGGTATATCCATACAGAATAACAGCAAACAGAAAAACGGCACAAAGAAAGACCCCGAAAAAGTGGGGCAACTGCCCCCCTGCCCTGAAATATTTCAGAACAGGCATTCTCGTTCTTTTTTCCATCTTTTCCATTCCTCTTGCCCTGTTTCAGACGCTTTTCACAATCCCTGCATGTTTTGCTGCCAAGCTTATCGGCCCGCGTACAGGTTGTACCGATCTGCGGTCGATGGAAGCCACGCTGGACTGCTCCTCTATCACCTTTGAATGATCAAAGATTCCAACCCGGTTGCGACCATTTTCTTTGGCTCTATACAAGGCTGTGTCCGCATGCTTTACCAGTTCCTGACAGGACATTGACCTGTCCGAGACAGAGGTGGCCACTCCAAGACTTATGCTGACTCTGGACAGCGGTGCGGATTTTTCATGTTTTATGTCCAGCTGAAGTACATTTTTGCGAATTTGTTCAGCAACCACAAGGGCACCATTTTCCGGGGTATCAGACAAAATAGCAACAAACTCTTCCCCCCCGTACCGGGCACAGAAATCACCCGGACGGCGCATTGATTTCTGTATGGACTGTGCGATTTTTCTCAGACATTCATCCCCCTCTTCGTGACCGTAGGTATCATTATAGGATTTGAAATTATCCACATCGCACATAATAATAGAGACAGGAGATTGAGCCCTGTAACTGCGCTTACATTCAGCAAGAATGCGCTCAGAAAACCTCCGCCGGTTGGGTATGCCTGTTAATGCATCTATTGCAGCCTGCCTTTTTATTTCTTCATAGGCATCATTGAGTTTCTTGCCAAAGACCGCTATGCCGAAAACTCCCAGCAACCCTATTGCCAGGTGGCCAAATATCATCCAAGTCAGCGGTACATGGGGTGTAAAGGGCAGGGTCACACTGATTCCTCCCCGTATATCCCCTTTCTGATATCCCTGGCATGCATGGCACTGCAGACACACTTTTTGTGTCAGCAGCGGGGCCATATAAAAAAAGGCATCACTTGTTTCCCCAGATATAACCTCACCCACCTCTCTTTTGCCCTGTTCAAAGGCCTGCAGAGCGCTTTCCTCTCTTCCCGATGCCCTGTTCTCAGGGCGGAGAGGATTCAAGCTGGTAATATGAAACTGTACTCCATTCCGATCTGTTGCTATTTGGGAGATCTGCCGGGTCATAAAAGCGGGATTTACTTTGGTCAGTGTCAGATCTTCATTAACTTTTATATCCCGCAAGGGACCCTTCAGGTAAGGATTTGGCTGGGTTTTGTCGGTAACTGGAACGTAGACCCCGCCATGACCGGCATTCCATGACCGGTCCAGGACAATCTGGCCAAAGAAATTGCGGGCTACTTGCAATGCCATGGTCTCCTGATCCTCTTTGGCATGCGTATAGTTCCATATAAAGGATGCACTGATCAGCAACGACCAGATACAACAGATAAGAAATATGATTTTCTTCATACGATTCCCATGGTGTGATCTCAAAAGATCAGAATTTGATCCAACCCTGCCTAACGCGCTCCATTCTGAGCACAAACCTTCACAACAATCCGTTAGAATACAATCAAACCGGGTTTGTGAAACTTGGCATAAGAGTACTGACAAGTCTGAGGCTCCCAGTACTTAACCTCGTGCCTGTGGTTTACAAAGAGATTCATGGCGTGTTTTGTTCCGCCTTCGGTGGTAACGTACATGGTACCAAATGAATAGTTTCTCATTGGGACCACAGAAGCCGCAGCATAGTCGTCACAGTCCCAGTCCATGGGACGGGAGAGGTCACTGGCCTGCGCGTTACAATAAACAAATTCTTCACTTTGAATATCTGACACTTTGCCATTATCCGGCAAAATGTATACTTTGTCAGTCAGAACTATCCGCGTCATCCCGAAATGATCGATGAGTATCTTGCGAAGCTCTTGGGCGGAAATTTTTCCTTGCTTGTCTATATCTCCCGTCATTTTCGACTGCCATCTGTCAACAGTAGCATGACAGCCACAACCGCTCAACAACAGGAGACATGGGGCAATAAGCAGCCAGGAGGTCATGCGTTTTTTTTCACTGTTAACTGTTCTGTCAATTGTGTTTTTCATAATCAGACCTCCATCAATGCGTTAATTTTTTCTTTTTATCCACAGTACTGGCGTGGTCTTCTTGGAGAAAACCTTGTCTCCCTTTGTGAACAAGAGTGTCACCGGTGGACACTATTTTCCGTATCACCTCTCGCAACTCAGACATGTCGTCCCTGGCATAGGTCAGGTAACTTGGCTTCAGCAAATGCCCTTTGCGAATAGAATCGCCCTGCATGTCCGACAGCACGAGTATCACTTTAAAATCATAAAATATTTCTTTACACGCAACCAACTCATTCAGTTCCTGTTTATTGGCGGCATAGGCGATCATTGCAGCGCCATGCTGCAATGACAAAGCCAGATGCGGATTGATACTCAAGTTGTTTTTCAGTACAACGACCTCCCCCAAATCTTTTACTGTCTCAAACAGTCTCCTGAAATGAAGATCAGGAACGTATTGGCCAACTGCATAATAATATATTTTCATAATCATCCTCCTGTTCAAGTTCTGTTGCATGAAAACTTGCTATTCCCATTTCTTATTCTTGATGTAGCAGCAACTGTGCCAGACCACAGCACGGCCCGCAAAAAAAGAAAAATAACAGAAAAACATTTAGTTACATGACGAAGGTCCTTGAGGAAAGGTAGGCCGATGCCAGTTTATTTGTTCACAAAAGTGGACATGACAAACATTTGTGAACAGACGGTTCCGGCAATGGAGAGGGAAAGGAGGTAAGGTGATCCCTAACCCGCATTTCTCACAGAAAGCGGGTTAGTTGTTAGATGTGGTGGAAAGCAGCTCGTACTTATGAAGCAGTTGATAGAGACGGGTCCTGGAAAGCTTGGATACCCGGCAGGCGTCTTTAATGCTTCCCTCTGAACGAAGCATTAATTCCTGGACATAGTTTTTTTCCAGGCATTCTTTGTTCTCTCGCCAGGAGGGGAAGGTATCGCCTACAGGGGCGTCACCTGAACTGGAGGAAACTGGTTGAGCTGTTTTAATTCCAGCCTGGGCCTGGAGGATACGAAAATGCTTTGGGAGATGGTTGGAAAAGAGAGTTGGATTCTGGATGGCGTTGGCAAGCACCTGTTCGAGAACCTGAAACAGCTCTCTGATGTTGCCAGGCCAGTCGTAGGCAAAAAGGGCCTCAATGAAATCAGGGGCAATGCCTTTTGTTTCCTGGCCGTAGCGTTGGCAAAGCTTTTCAATATAAAAAGTGGTCAGTTCCCGGATATCTCCAATTCTCTCCTTAAGGGGCGGTAGCTTAATGGAAAAAGCCTGCAGGCGAAAGAGTAGATCACTGCGAAAGGTACCGGCTCGCACCTCCTCTTCAAGATTACGGTTGGTTGCTGCAACTAACCTGAAATCGCTGTATTTTTCCTGGGAAGAGCCAACGGGACGATAGCGACGCTCCTGCAGGACCCGTAAAAAAGTTTTCTGCATAGTTAAGGGAAGCTCTCCGACTTCATCAAGAAAGAGCGTTCCTCCGTCAGCGTGTTTCACCAACCCGTCCCGAGAGTTGTCAGCACCGGTAAAGGCCCCTTTGCTATATCCGAACAGGGTGGATTCGATGAGGTTTTCTGGTAAGGCAGCGCAATCAACGATCACAAAGTTACTCTGTGCGCGCATACTGTTTTCATGAATTGCCTCGGCAAAGAGCTCTTTTCCGGTCCCTGTTTCGCCTGTGACGAAGACACTCACCTCACTGGCAGCCGCTTTGGCAACCTGATCCAGGCAGGTTGAAATCTCGGCACTGCTCCCTATAATATTTTCCCTTTTCAGGGCGACCGGAATCTTCATGACCCGCCTTGTCTCCTCCCTGTACTGGAGTGCCCTGGTAAGATGCAGGAGCAGGTCCCTGACAACATGCGGTTTTCCAATGTATCCCCAGGCACCGCTGGTAATTGCTTTTTCGGCGCCATCGGAGTCACCCTTGCCTGTCATGATAATCACTTCCGGCGAGGAGGGTGCAGCCTTAAACCTTGGCAGGTACTCCAGTCCGTTGCCGTCGGGCATCTGCACATCCAGGAATACAATATCATAACCATTTTTTGCAACCTGATTCAGGCCATCGGAGAGTGTGGAAACACCTCTGGCAACATGCCCAATTCGAACCAACTGCTCCACAAGCATCTCACAGAGCATAAGATCATCATCAACCACCAAAATTTCAGCCATTCTCCAACACCGTTCGCATTATTTTCGCCAGCTCGCTTTTGCGCACCGGTTTCATGATATATTCCCGGATACCCATTGCCTTTGCTTTTTCTTCATCTATTATTTCACTGAAGCCGGTACACAGGATTATCGGTATGGCGGGATTCATGGTGAACATTTTCCGAGCCAACTCCGCACCGTTTATTGACGGCATTGTCATATCGGTAATAACCATATCATAGGCCTCTGCATTCTCGGTAAATTCCTGCAAGGCCTCAACACTATCTGTAAAAGAGATGGCATCGTATCCGAGACCAGTCAGCATTCGCTGTAGCATCTCCGCAAGTTCTACCTCATCTTCCACAACAAGAATCCGTTCATTGCCACCCAAAACAGATGAGGACGGCTCCTGTTTCACTGTTTCTTCCATGTCAGCTACGGGAAAATAAAGTTGAAACTCGCTTCCCTTGCCTGGCTCACTGGAAACAGTGACCTGTCCTCCCAGGTTTGTTACAATACCATGCACAACAGCCAATCCCAGGCCGGTACCTTCCCCTATGGCCTTTGTTGTAAAAAAGGGGTCAAAGATTTTGGCCATGGTGTTACTGTCCATTCCATAGCCGGTGTCACCAACCCGGAGATTCAGATAGGTACCATCTTTGAGCCTTGTTCCTTCATAC
The DNA here is from genome assembly GCA_964409855.1 of uncultured Desulfocapsa sp. GTDB lineage: Bacteria > Desulfobacterota > Desulfobulbia > Desulfobulbales > Desulfocapsaceae > Desulfocapsa. The sequence continues at coordinate 33,178 of CAYPEU010000010.1, read as the reverse complement.
AGTTCGGCTTCCGAGACCTCGATCTGGGACAAGGAGACACTCAATATGCCGCCCTTCTCAAGCATGGCATGTTTGGCATTGGTGCAGAGATTCAATAAAATCTGATGAATACAGGTAGGATCTGCCAGAATCGGTGCACAGTTGCTGTCAATAGACTGACGGATCTCAATCGTTGACGGGATGGTGGCATGGAGCAGCTTCAACGTCTCTTTTGTGATGCTCTGGATCCTCACCGACGTTAATTCCTGTTGTCCCTGGCGGCTGAAGGTAAGAATCTGTTTCACCAGTTCCGCAGCCCGGTTTCCTGCCCTGATCACTTTTTCCAGGTCTTTGGCTGGCTGACTGTCGGCAGGAAGATTCGACCTGGCCATCTCCGTATACCCAAGAATTGTGGACAGGATATTGTTAAAGTCGTGGGCGATACCGCCAGCCAGGGTGCCGATGGCTTCCAGCTTCTGAGCCTGCTGCAGTTCAGCAGTTCTTTTTTCCACCTCTTCTTCAAGATAATTCTGATACCGTCTGTTTTCCTGAATCAGTTCGGCCCGTTCAAGTGACTTAACAATGGCATACTCAAGCAGAGCCATGTCAGTGATCGGTTTGGTGACATAATCCCACGCCCCCAGCTTCAAGGTCTTTATGGCATCACTCATGGAACCAGCGCCTGAAACAATAATTACCGGTATCTCTGGCGACTCTTTGGTAATGGCGTCCAGTACCTGCAGACCATCAAGTTTCGGCATGCGCAGATCGAGCAGGACAATATCGGGCGCCTGGCGACGGAACATATCCAATCCCTCCTGCCCGTCCCCGGCCTGGGAAACATGGTAGCCATTGCTCTGCAGAAAAGAAGCCATACTCATGCGCATCAGTATATTATCCTCAACCACAAGGATCCTTGGCTGCTTTTCCGTACTCATGCTCCGCGCTCCCTTCCCATATCTCCAACTACCTATAATTATTTCACTATACTCAAACAGACATCAAAAGGCAAAACGATTCTCCTCAAAAACCTGCAGGCAGGCGTCAACCACTGCGGGATCATAGTGTATTCCCCTGTGCTCATGAATTTCTTTCAATGCCTTTTCTATGCCTAAGGCCTGACGATAGGGACGATGGGAGGCCATGGCCTCAACCACATCAGCTACAGTCAGTATGCGGGCCTCAAGGAGAATATCGTCACCGGTAATGCCCCGTGGATATCCCGATCCATCCAACTTCTCGTGGTGTTGATGGATAATGGTTTTGATGGGCCAGGGAAAATCAGCCTTGTTGTTATTGAGAATCTCATAACCAACCTGGGCGTGTGTCTTGATCAACTGAAACTCAATGTCTGTCAGGCGGCCGGGTTTGGAAAGGATCTCGCTGGGAATCGCCACCTTACCCAGATCATGAGTAAGCGCCGCCAGGCGAAGACCTTCTATTTGCTCCTCTGAAATTCTCAGTTCCCGGGCTATGGCAATGGAAAGATCCGCAACTCTTCGTTGATGTCCGGCAGTATAAGGATCACGTGTCTCTACCATGGTAGCCACCACATCAATGATCCCCTCCATTGCTGCTTGCAACTGCTGCTCACTGAGCTGGAGTTTATTTGTCCTTTTCTCCACCTCCTCTTCCAGGTGCTCTTGGTACCGCCTGTTTTCATGGAGCAATTTCAGCCTGTCGAGAACCTTTCCAATTGCATGCTCAAGGGAGACCATGTTCCTGATAGGCTTGGAGAGAAAATCCCAGGCTCCGAGTTTAAGGGCTTTAATGGCGTCGTCCATGGTTCCCACTCCAGAGACAACGATCACCGGAGTATCAGGCGACTCACGTGTAATGGTGTCCAGAACCTCCAAACCGTCTATTTCAGGCATGCGCAGATCCAGGAGTACAATGTCTGGTTGCTCCTGCCTGAACATCTCCAACCCCACACGGCCATTTTCAGCCAGGAGGACCCCATATCCACTACTCTCAAGAAAAAGAGCCTCACTTTTGCGGATAATCGGGTCATCTTCAACAATCAAAATGGTGTTTTTTGCTGTTTTATTCATAATATTTTGTGTCTCTTAAAGAAAAGCAGCTATGAGTTGGCAACCATTCGTTAAAGCATTAACAATATTTGCTTTCACATTGCTCCGCATGGAAAACTCCCTCTTAATATGAATAGCAATAAACGCACCAGTCTGCCAGGCAAAATAGAAAGCGGCAATTAGACCTTTATTCAACAGGTTACGAGATCATTGCAACAGAAATGGACACGGGAGTCATCAACGACAGTCCACAAAAGTTAACAAAGTTCACTTTTGTGGATAGCTGAATGGATAATGATTGATGTGCAGGTAACACAAAGCGCTCTTTGTCATGTTTGCAGAATGGGTTATCCAGAAAATAGAATTCAAACCTGACCCGACAGGTTTGACGATAAGACGTTATCAGATTTGACACTCACCACAACCGCTCAATCCGGTGCAGGCATGTAAAGTCCTGCAACCGGCATTGGTAAGTACCATGACAACATCCTATTTCTCATCCAGTCGCTCGAGTTCCTCCTGGGCCGCCTCCCACTTCTCATACCAGCGCTCCAATCTGCGGACACATTCATCATACTCGCTGGAGGTAGTTGACCAGGCCTCCTGATCCTGGTAGAGATCCGGGTCAGCCATACGGGCCTCAAGCTCTGTTTTTTGGACCTCGAGCTTCTCCACCTGTTTCTCCGCCTCGTCCGTCTTCTTCTTCCAGGGGCCTAACTTTTGGTTGCGTTCCTGCCGCTCTCTGGCATCCTGCTGCCGTTTTTCTTTGCGCGACACCTGTGCATTTGAGATATCTTTTTTTGCTGAGGGTGATGGGCTGCTCTTCTGTGTCCGGGTGGACTCCCGGGCCGTTGCTTCTGCCTCTATCTTCCGCAGATAGTCGCTGATATTCCCCTCATATACAGCAACCTGTCCGTCCTTCACCTCCACCACCTTGTTGACAAAGCTGTCAAGGAAGTAGCGGTTATGGGAGACCACCAGGATAAAGCCGTCATACTGGGCCATGGCCTCCTGCAGCACCTCCTGGGAGCTCATATCCAGGTGGTTGGTGGGCTCATCGAGAAGCATGCAGTTGGCAGGGTTTGCAATCATCTTGGCCAGCGCCAGGCGGCTCTTTTCCCCGCCGGAGAGGACCGACACCTTTTTATCCACCTCTTCCCCCCGAAAGAGGAAGGCACCGAGAAGCGAACGTATCCGGGTGATGGTCATATCCTTTACAGAAAGCGACAGGGTCTCAAGGGCTGTGAGGGATGGGGAGAGTTCCTGGGCCTGATGCTGGCCAAAGTAGGAGAGAATAACATTATGTCCCAACTTCACCTCTCCCGAATCTGAAGGGATGGCACCGGAGATGATTTTGAGCAGGGTCGATTTACCCGCCCCATTGACGCCCACCACTGCCACCTTGTCACCACGCTGGAACTGAAAGCTCACCCCTTTGAACACATCTGTATCGTCAAAGCTCTTACAGAGTCCCTCTACTGTGAGCACGTCCCTGCCCGAAGGGGGCGCCGGAGGAAAACTGAACCGGATCTGCCGATCCACATCGCCCAGCTCGAGGAGTTCCATCTTTTCCAGCTGCTTGACCCGGCTCTGCACCTGTTTGGCCTTGGTGGATTTTGCCCGAAAACGCTGGATGAATTGGGTGGTCTGCTTGATCTGCGCCTGCTGATTGTCGTACGCTGCCCGCTCAATGGCCTTACGCTCTACCTTCTCTTTCTCGTAAAAAGAGTAGTTGCCCTTGTAGACCGACAACTTGCCAAGGCTCAGCTCCCAGGTGGTGGTGGTCACCTTGTCAAGAAAGGTCCGGTCATGGGAGATAATGACCATGGCCCCCTTGTAGGAGCGGAGGAACTCCTCCACCCAGGTGAGTGAGCTGAGATCCAGATGGTTGGTTGGCTCATCAAGAAGGAGAAGAGAGGGGGCAGCCAGCAGCATCTTGGCCAGCATCAGACGCATGACCCAGCCACCGGAAAAAGAGGAGGCGGGTTTCTCCATATCTTCCTGATGAAAACCCAGGCCCAGCAGGATCTTTTCGATCCTGGCCTTCATGGTATAGATGCCGCTGCCTTCCAGTCGATGCTGGATCTCACCCTGACGGGCAAGCATCTGCGCAAACTCTTCAGAGGCATGGTCTACGTGGGCAAGCTCTTCATGGATACGGTCTGCCTCCTTCTGCAGTTGCAAAAGTTCTGCAAAGGCGCTCTCCGCCTCTTCATACAGGGTTCGTCCTGAGGTCAGGGCGCTGGACTCCTGGGGCAGGTAGGCCACAGTAAACTGCTTTGCCCTGTTCAGGACCCCATCGTCACAATCACTCACCCCGGCCATGATCTTGAGGAGCGTTGACTTTCCGGCGCCATTGACCCCCATCAGCCCGATGCGGTTTCCCTCGTAAACCTGGACAGAAAGGTCCTTAAAGAGATGTTTTTCTCCGTAACGGATATCCAGGTGATTAAGCGATAACATATTTCATTGTACCCCGTTGCAAACGGTTATCCTGTTGCAGTTCAAGTCGATCTTCAAGCCCTAACTCCCGCAGACGTTTCATATTCACCCGTTTTGGACCGACAAAGGCGGAGACATCCCTGTGAGAGATGCTGAGCCGGAGCCGATTTTCAGCAGGACAGGAGGCAAGCAACTGACGCACCCGCCGAAACCAGTGGCGAGCTGCCACCAGCTCTCCAAATGCTGGATGATACGGCCCTGCCAGAAGTTCTTTCTCCAATGATTCAGAGGCCTGCAGCCCCATACGCAGAATTTGTACCCCTGCCTGATCAAGCAGCTCTTTTGCCCGACAGCAGAGTGCAATTGCCCGGTTCATGCTCATGGGCTGATACCGCCCCTGTTGATACTCATCAGCGAGCCCGGATCCGTTAATGACCAGCGTGGGATAGAGCCGCACAAAATCCGGTCCAAGCTCAATAACCTGCTGCAGGGTTCTAAAAAAAGAGACACTGCTCTCCTTTGGTAATCCCGGCATGAGCTGAATCCCAAGCTCAATCCCTTTTTCTTTCACGATTCGAGCTGCTCGAATGGAATCCTCACTGGAATGGCCTCGCTGCGAGGCGTGCAGTACGCGGTCATCGAAAGACTGCACCCCAAGCTCCACGGTCTTCACCCCATTTTCCAGGAGAAAATCGCAGATCTCCCCATTCACGCAATCTGGCCGGGTGGAAAGCCGGATGGACCCAACATCTCCTGACTGCAGAAAGGACTGGACCGCGTGCAGAAATGTCTCCTGACGCACCCGCGGCAGACAGGTAAAAGAACCACCATAGAAGGCCACCTGCACCGCACCGCGAGGCTGGGAACGATCAAGCCATTCTGCCACGCTTTGCCTAACCAGAGTTGCATCGTCTCCTTCCCGCCCCTGCTGACCACTAATGGTCAGCTGATTGCAGAAAAGACAGTGACAGGGACATCCCTGATGGGGAATAAAGACAGGAATTACAAGGGGCATAGTCGCAAGATACACATCAAACATCGAACGTCGAACATTCAACATCCAATAAAAAAAACAATAGTCTATTATCGGAACCGGTCAGCAGGACCTAACCATCGCCTCACAAGCTCATTTCCTACTCTGCAAACCTGGCCACCACATCGTCCAATTCGGCAAGGGTCGCAGCTGCGGCACGCTGCTCCGCCTCCTTCTTGGATCCGGCAACACCGGTACCGAGCGGTGCATCACGGAAGAGGACCGAGACAGTGAAAACCTTCTGATGGGAAGGGCCTTCTTCCAGATCGAGCCTGTAAGAAGGGGCTTCATTGAACTTCTCCTGCAAGGCCTCCTGCAGCCTGCTTTTGGCATCTGCCATGAGCAGCTCTTCCTTCTTGGCATCAATGGCCGGGATGAAAAAATGACCAATAATCTCTTCCACGGTAACATAGTCACTGTCTTCAAAGATTGCTCCGATCAGCGCCTCATAGGCACAGGAGAGGATGGAAGATTTATTCCGGCCATTGGAGGCATCTTCACCTTTTCCCAGACAGAGATAGTCTCCCAGCTGAATTTCCCGGGCCATGGATGCCAGATGGGTTTCATTAACCAGGGAGGAACGCAGCCTGGTCAATTCGCCTTCCCGCATGTCCGGAAAACGTCGACACAGGGTATGGCCGATGACCAGATCAAGAACGGCATCGCCGAGGAATTCCAGAATTTCATTATTTTTATCGATCCGAGCCTGTTCAAAAGCATAGGAAGAGTGAATCAGGGCTTTTTGCAACAGGCGCAGATCGGTAAAACGATAAGCAAGGCGTTGTTCCAAAACCGCCAGATCATCCTTGTTTCGTTGTACCAGTGAATCGAGATCTATCACCATTTTCCTCTTGTTAAAAAAACAAACTATGGTATAAAGTTGGCTCGTGCCGATGAGGGCACCTCCGGCGGCGTAGCCAAGCGGCTAAGGCACTGGTCTGCAAAACCATGATTCAGCGGTTCAAATCCGCTCGCCGCCTCCAGCACTTCCAAGGCGATATCCCGGTAAACGGGGTATCGCCTTTTTTTTGTGGTGCCATAAAAAAAAGGGGCAGGCATAGCCCTCCCCCTTCAAAGAAACTCTTATAGCACAAAAGGCGCTTTTCAGCACCTTTTTCCTCTCCCCCCCAATCAAGGACGCTGCAACAGTTCAGCAATGCTCCAGCTACAGCCTCTGGATGGGATGCTGATGAACAGTCAGGAAATGTTCTCCACCGGGACTCTCCAGATCTCTTCAGCATACTGCCGAATGGTTCGGTCTGTGGAGAATTTCCCCATCCTTGCCACGTTGAGAATGGCCATTCGCGTCCACTTCTCCTGATCGCCAAAGGCTGCATTCACTCGCTCCTGGCACTCCAGGTAGGATTCAAAATCACGGAGCAGGAGATAGGGGTCATGGGGGCTCATCAGACTTTCCACCAGAGGCTTGAACTGTTCCCGTTCACCCCTGCTGAAGGTACCCTCGCGCAGGCTTGCCATCACCTCTTCCACCACCGGATTTTCATCGCAGATCAGCTGGGGTGAACGGCTGATATTCAAGCGTTCATACTCTGCCTCTTCTGCAGTCATACCGAAAATAAAAATATTTTCCGCCCCAACCTCTTCCGAGATCTCTATGTTGGCCCCGTCCAGGGTACCTATGGTGAGGGCTCCGCTCAGGGAAAATTTCATGTTCCCGGTTCCCGATGCCTCGGTACCGGCTGTGGAGATCTGTTCGGAGAGATCTGCCGCCGGCATGATCACCTCGGCCTGGGAGACATTATAGTTGGGGAGAAAAACCACCCGCAACCGTTCCCCAACCCGGGGGTCGTTGTTAATCACATCAGCAACAGAGGTAATCAACTTGATGATGAGCTTGGCCCTCCAGTACGAAGGGGCAGCCTTACCGGCAAAGATCACTGTCCGGGGTGCCAGAACTCGCTCTGGATGATGAATAATCTGATGATAGAGACTGATGATGTGCAGACAGTTGAGCAGTTGTCTCTTGTATTCATGGATTCGTTTTACCTGAACATCAAACATGGAGGATGGATCCACTTCCACCCCGCAGATCCTGTCGATGAGCCCTGCAAGCCGCTTCTTATTTTCCAGCTTGACCTCCTTCCACCTCTTGCAGAATTTCTTGTCATCCACTAGGGACTCCAGGTCTCGCAGCTGATCCAGATCCGTTATCCAGGCTTTGCCGATGTGACTGCTGATCAGCTCAGCCAACCCCGGATTGGCAAGGAGCAGCCAGCGCCGAGGGGTAATACCGTTGGTCTTGGAGTTAAACTTACCTGGGTAAAACTCATGATACGCAGGAAAAATATTTTCCTTCAACAGTTTGGTGTGCAGCTCTGCCACACCATTGACTGAATGACTGCCGATGATGGCCAGGTGGGCCATACGGATCTTTCTCTCCCCTCCCTCTTCAATAATGGACATGGACTGCAAGCGATGCACATCGCCCGGATACTGGAGTTTGACCATATCAAGGAAACGCTGGTTGATCTCGTAGATGATCTGCAGGTGACGGGGCAGGACCCGGCCCATCATCTCCACGCTCCACTTCTCCAGGGCCTCGGGCATCAGGGTGTGGTTGGTGTAGGCAAAGGTATGGATGCAGATATCCCAGGCCTTCTCCCAGTTCAACCCCTCTTCGTCCAGGAGCAGACGCATGAGTTCGGGGATGGCAATGGCTGGATGGGTATCATTGAGCTGGACCGCAATCCGGTCGCTGAATTTTCCAAAATCATCATACTTCTTCTTGTAGCGACGCATGATATCCTGGAAGGTGGCAGCCACAAAAAAGTACTGCTGTTTCAGGCGCAGCTCCTGGCCTGCCAGGATATGATCCGACGGATAGAGGACCTTGGAGATGGTCTCGGTACTGACCTTGGACTGTACGGCACCGATATAGTCTCCACGGCCGAAGTAGCTGAGATCCAGCTCACGGGAAGCACGGGCCGTCCACAGGCGCATATTGATCACATGGTCATTTTTATATCCCGGAACTAGCATATCACAGGGTATGGCCATCACATCTTCGGTATCCACCCACTGCACCCGATAATGGTCTTCCGCATCCTGGTAGGTGGAGAGACGTCCATAAAAATGGACGGGAAAGACGGGCAGCTTCCGGTCAAACTCCCAGGGCGTCCCGTAACGCAGCCAGTTATCAGGGCTCTCCACCTGGTATCCGTCGATCAGCTGCTGGTAAAACAGGCCGTACTCATAGCGAATCCCGTAGCCATAGGCGGGAATCTTGAGGGTGGCAATAGAATCCATAAAACAGGCGGCAAGACGGCCAAGCCCGCCATTACCAAGGGCGGCATCCTCTTCCTCTTCTGCCAGAATAGTCAAATCATAACCCAGCCCTTCCACTGCCTCCTTGACCTGCTCATGAATCCCCAGGTTAATAATAGCGTTGCTCAGTGATCGGCCGATCAGAAACTCCAGGGAAAGATAATAAACCCGCTTCTTTTCTTTTTCATAATAGGCCTTTTGGGTATCGATCCACTTCTTGGTCATGATATCACGAAGGGTATAGGCCAGGGCCTTGTAGATATCACTCTTCCCGGCCCGCTCCGGATCACGTCCCTGAAAACTCATCACATGGTGAAGAATGTTTTTTTTCAACGATTCCACCGTGGTCGGATACATGTCTGCCGCAAGGAGTTCACATGCAGCCTTGCTCTGTTTAGCACTTTTGGGAGGGTACATTGCACTCACCTCTATTTAGAATTTAGACGCATATATTTCAGAACTCAGGACTCGCCTTTCCAAGGAGACCACATCTTGATATAACAGACAAAATAGTTGTCACCCAGGGTCTTGTCCAATTCCACTGGGTGACGATTCACTCTGCCTGCAACCTTTGGAACAACGATCAACAGAAAACAGTTTTCTCAGGACTGCAAACCTAATAGAAGATTATCAAATAGTCTGAAAAAAAGAAAAAAAATAATCCCCTTCCCATCCATTCCCAATTTGCTCCCTTTTCCTGCGGATCCAGAATCAATTTGACAGGGACCCATTCCTGGCTATACTTTCTCTTAACGATCATTTCCTGAAAGAGAAAATTTTTCATGGATGATTGATGCTTCTCCACTTTGCCGCGCCTTCATGCTACAATGTGACATTTCTCGGGTTTTGCCACAGATAGTTCTGCCCGTGGGTAAATTGCTTGCACAACCAGAATCAACAAACCACCTTGGTTTAGAATTAAAAAAGGATCACAGAAGATGACAGAAAAGAGTAAGTTGGTCAAAAAAGAGACTTTAGTTTATGCCCTGTTTATCGGTTTTGTAATAGGGTTCATCAGTGGCGCCGTGTTTGCGGTGAACAAACTGGGTCCCGGCACCCCATCCCAGGTGACAGGACCAGCCGCCCCTGACACCTCTTCCCAACTGAGCTCTCAGGAGCAGGAGGCCATCGCCAACCTGGAGGCTGAGGTCACAGCCAATAAGGACAACGTGGAGGCCTGGACCAGACTTGGCCACCTCTATTATGATAGCGACCAGCCGAACAAGGCCATCAAGGCCTATACCCATTCCCTGGAACTGCAGCCGAATAATGCAGATGTGTGGACAGATCTGGGAGTGATGTACCGGAGAACGAAACAACCGGAAAAGGCCATTGAGTCCTTTGAAAAGGCCTTTTCCATCCAGCCTGACCATGCACCCTCTCGTCTGAACAAGGGAATTGTCCTCCTCTATGACTTTAACAAACCCGTGGCAGCCATTGCAGCATGGGAAGAACTCCTCGCCATCAATCCAGAGGCAAAGCTAAACAACGGGATGACGTTGCAGCAGGCAGTGGACGATCTAAAAAAAGATATTGCCGAACATGATCATAAAGAATGATGGCCTCGTATTTATATCCCTCAAGGAGTACTAAAAAGAGTACCCTTGAGGGTGAAAATTCTTCATCTGCTTTGATGTCAAAAATTTCAAATAATGCCAACGTACTAAACTACGCGGGAATAATATGAAATTCACAGGCCTCGCTTATGAAGTTTTTTCCTCAGCCATCTCAATGTTGAGTTTTTACGACTTTAAAAAGAATAACAGGTGTCCAAGTGGCAGATAAGATTCACATCCCGGAACACTGCGATCACGAGACATACAGTTTGACCTGTCTCCATGACAAGGTACCGCCAGTGGTGAAAACCCTGGTTGCCGGCTGGCAGACAGAAGACTGCTTCGACCATGTGGGACCTGTCCCCATCCCCTCGCACAAGTCAATCATCGACATCATCTACCAGGTGAGACAGATCCTGTTCCCCGGGTATTTCACCAAAACAAAACTCCACGCCTCTAATCTCGAATATTATTTAGGGAAAGAGACCACGGAGCTCTATGAACGGCTGACCAATGAGATCATCATGGCCATCCGTCACGACTGCCGTCGGACCAACCAGCCCTGTACCCGCTGCGAGGAGCGGGGGCACCGCATGGCCCTCTCTTTTGTCGAAACCCTGCCTGGAATCTCGGCCCTGCTCTCCACCGACATCAGGGCCACACTGGCAGGGGATCCGGCCACATCAAGCAGTGACGAGGTGATCTTCTGTTACCCGGGGCTGCTGGCCACCTCCATCTACCGGATGGCCCACGAACTCTACCTCCTGGATGTCCCCATCATCCCGCGGATCATGACTGAACATGCCCACAGTCTCACCGGCATAGATATCCATCCAGGTGCCTCCATTGGACCGGGATTCTTCATCGATCACGGCACCGGGGTGGTCATTGGTGAGACCACTGTCATCGGAGCCAATGTCCGTATCTACCAGGGCGTGACCCTGGGTGCCCTGTCCCTGCCCAAAGATGCGGGCAAGACACTGCAGGATGTCAAGCGCCATCCTACCATAGAAGATGATGTGATCATCTATGCCAACACCACCATTCTCGGAGGCGACACGGAAATCGGGGCCCGGTCAGTGGTCGGTGGAAATATCTGGCTCACCGAATCTGTCCCCTCTGACACCAGGGTTGTGCTCAAACGTCCGGAGCTGGTCTATTCTGGAAGGAAAGGGGGAAAGTCGTGAGAAAAGAGATTAGCAAATGTCGAACAGGGAATGTTGAACCGCAGAAATAACACACTGCAACATTCAACATTCTCCGTTTCGATATTCTCCAGTTCGTTTTTTACAACCCTCTCTCCAACCAAAATCTCAACATCCGAGGAGCCCCGCACATGACCTGTTCCCTCACCGCCACCGTCGGCAACACCCCTCTCCTGGCTCTTTCAAATATTTGCCCGGACTGCCGGGCTCAGATACTTGGCAAACAGGAATCCCGCAACCCCATGGGCAGCGTCAAAGACCGTATTGCCCTGGCCATGATCGAGGCAGGCATTGAAGAGGGCCTGATCCAGGAAGGTACCACCATTATCGAGGCCACTTCCGGTAACACCGGGCTGGGTCTGGCCTTTGTCTGTGCCCAAAAGGGGCTGCCCCTGGTGCTCACCATGCCGGAGTCCATGTCTCTGGAACGCAGGACACTGCTGAAACACCTGGGGGCCAGCCTGGTTCTCACCCCGGCTGCCAAAGGCATGAAGGGCTCCCTGGAGGCAGCCGAGACACTGTTGCAGGAGACCCCCAACAGCTTCATGCCCAGACAGTTCGACAACCCGGCAAATCCTGCAATTCACCGGAAGACCACCGCCGAAGAGATCTGGCAGGCCACAGGGGGCAAGGTCGATATCTTTGTCGCCGGAGTTGGAACCGGAGGCACCATCACCGGAGTTGCAACAAGACTCAAAGAGAAAAACCCCGCTCTCCTGGCAGTGGCAGTGGAGCCTGCCGACTCGCCGGTCCTTTCCGGAGGCAAGCCCGGGCCGCACAAGATACAGGGAATCGGGGCAGGATTCATCCCCACCATCCTGCAGACCGACCTCCTCGACCGCATCATCACCGTCACCAACAGCGATGCCATGGAAACAGCAAGACTGCTGGCCAGAAAAGAGGGTTTGCTGGTTGGTATCTCTTCAGGCGCTGCAGTCTGGGCCGCCCTGCAACTGGCACGGGAAGAGGCCAACAGTGACAAGACCATTGTCACCATCCTGCCGGATACCGGAGAGCGCTACCTGAGTACGGATCTGATGAATGATTAACCCCAGGCAATGAAACAGGTCGCGGAGGGTAAATCATTTGAGAAAAAAATGAGTGGAAGCTTCTTATGGGCGGATCTCTCTTCTAAACGCATCTGCATCCAAAATCAATTTCCCAGTACTGCAGGATCCCAGAATGGTAGCGGTAAGTGCCGGGGCCATCACCTTCTGACCGGCAAGATACAAACCTTCATAGGGAGCAGCGGATTTTAGCGAAGCAAACAATGCAAAAGGAGTCACCATCCTGAATCATCCCCATCCGCACCCAGGGAAGAGGCAAACCATGGAGGAGGAGAGAATGGTCTGTTGTGGCCACGATCCACTTGAAAATGCTTGGAATATAATCCGGCATCAGCTAAGCTATTAGAGTCAGGCGAATCGGCCTGACCGCCCCCCAAGAGTATTTACGTTGGGCGCGCACAGATGGGGTAAAGGAAACTCTCACGGACTACCACTCCTTCCATTACCATGAAACGTAATCCTTTTGGCGCACTCCTCGATAAAACATCCCCTCCGGAAGGGTTATTCCTGCTCATACTTGCCGTTATTGTCGGTGGCTCAACCGGCCTGGCCGCTGTTTTCTTTATTCATCTCATCGCTGTCATCCAGAATCGCTCCTACAGTAGTGTTCAATTCCTGTTTCCCCATCTGGGGGTATAGAGCTATGTCTTTGTTCCCATTGGTGGTGCCTTGCTTGCAGGGCCGCTTATTGCCTGGTTTGCACGCGAAGCAAAAGGACATGGCGTTCCTGAAGTGATGCAGGCCCTGGTCCTGCGGGGTGGCAGAATTCGTCCTCGCGTGGCAATTACAAAAATCCTGGCTTCAGCCTTATGCATCGGAAGCGGGGGCTCTGCAGGTCGCGAGGGACCCATTGTCCAGGTCGGATCCACCCTTGGTTCGATAACAGGCCAGATTCTCCATCTCTCAGATGAGCGCATAAAAAATCTTGTTGCCTGTGGTGCAGCAGCAGGGATTGCCGCAACATTTAATGCCCCCATTGCCGGTGTCGCCTTTGCCATTGAAGTATTAATGTGTGAATTACAGGTGCGGATGTTTGGCAACGTGGTTATTGCAGCGGTATCGGCATCCGTTGTCAGCCAGATGTACCTTGGTGACCGGCCTGCCTTTACCGTCCCTTCATACACCATGGACTCGCCGGTAACCATTCTCTTTTACCTGCTTCTCGGACTTGTTGCTGCCCTTGTTGGTGTACTCTTCATTCGTATGTTGGCCTGGTTTGAAGATGTTTTTGACAACTGGAAATTCCCGCTTCCCCTAAAACCCGCTGTGGGGGCACTGCTCCTTGGCATCCTGGGTTTTTTGTATCTGCAACTGCCGGGTATCAATTCCAACAATCCAGCCGAGCTCCAGCCCGGCATGTCGCTTATTGAAAACATCCCCCATGTCTACGGTTCAGGCTTTACCTTTATTGAGGAGGCGTTGCACGGGAACACCAGTTTCTGGGTCCTGGCCCTGCTTGTCCTCTTAAAACCACTTGCCACATCCTTTACCCTTGGTTCCGGTAATTCTGGAGGTGTGTTTGCCCCATCGCTTTTTATCGGGGCAATGCTCGGAGGTGCCATGGGCAAAATCTTTTCCGCCTGGCAACCGGAACTCGCCGGACCATCAGGTGCTTATGCCCTGGTAGGCATGGCCGCAGTTTTTTCTGCCTGTGCCCGTGCACCACTTACAGCCATGCTCATAGTCTTTGAAATGAGTAATGATTACGCCCTGATCTTACCACTCATGCTCACCGCAGTCACCGCCTCTTATTTTGCCCAGTACCTGCACCCCGAGTCCATCTACACCATTAAACTTGCCAAACGCGGCATACGATTTGAGCAGGGGCGGGATATGGATATTATGCAGGGTGTACAGGTGCGTGAGGTAATGAACCGAGAACCACTTACCATTCATACAGATCAACCTCTTGCGGAACTGTATCAGCAGTTTCAGGAGACAAATCTCCTTGGTTTTCCTGTGCTTGATGGTGAAGATTCACTCTGGGGAATAGTCTCCCTCCAGGATCTGGAAAGGACACTTTCCCAATCAGCGATAAATCTGCGTACCTTGAAGGTTGAGGATATCGCAACAATGGACCCTGCAACCGTCTATGCTGATGAGCCGATCACGGACCGCCATCCAGAAAATGGCCCCCAGAGACCTTGCCCGGCTGCCGGTTGTCTCACGGTCATCAGAAAAACAATTACTCGGCCTGATAAGCCGCAGCGACATTCTCAGGGCCTATGATGTTGGTATTGTACGTAAACAGCGGGGCCAGTTACTCGAAGGAGATATCACTCTACGACGGGAGCAATACAATGATTTCACTGAATTTCGTCTCAAAGCAGGACAGAATGCAGTGGGCAAAAAACTACAGGATTTAGATCTGAGTGAGTCAGTAAACGTGGTCTCCATGGACAGAGAGGGGGTGCTGCATATCCCCCGCGGCAGCACATGCTTTGCCGCAGGGGATATTATCACCCTGTTTGGCAGAAAGAATTCCCTTGAGTCGGCACAAGCCGAATTTGTCTCAGGAACGAAGGAAAACAATTCAGTAACACATGAAAAACAAGACTAATATCAAGGGGGAGCTTTTCTCAACTCCTTATTAATATCCACGCAGGATATCGACCTGGTTCAACAGAGGTTTATTATCTTGCATCAGTCGATAATTCCGGACAATTTGAGAGGCAACGGATCTTGGATCTGTAATGCTTGAACAGTGGGGAGTGATGACTATTTTCTCATGTCCCCAAAAGGGATGTTTTTCAGGTAGTGGCTCCTCCAAAACCACATCGAGACATGCTCCCCGCAACTGCCCTTCATTCAAGGCCGTTAGCAAATCTTCCTCCACCAGATGCTCACCCCTGGCAACATTAAGCAGACAGGAGCCTTTGGCCAGTTTAGTGAACAGTTCCAGGTTAAGGATTCCATGGGTCTGATCTGTGAGTGGGAGTAAGCAGACCAATATATCAGCCTGTGAAAGGAAATCACCCAGTTGTTTTTCTCCTGCATACGTCTTTACCCCGCTGATCGATTTTTGAGAGCGCGACCAACCAATGACCTTAAATCCCATACTTGCAAGTCTGTCTGCTGAATACCCCCCAAGCTTCCCCAAACCCATTATTCCGACAGTCGTTTCAGCCATTGCCTTAGGGGACAGCTGACGCCAACATCCATGTCTCTGTTGCATTTGATAGAGATCAAATTCTCGAAAGTAATACATGACTGCAGTGCAGATGTATTCAAACATGGACTGTGCCAGGAGTGGATCAACCAGTCTTACCACAGGCAAATGCTTTGGCAGGAAGGCATCACCCAGCAAATGATCTATCCCTGCCCCCATGGAAGAGATACATCGCAAATTGGGATAGTCCCGTAAAATGCCTTCAGGATGTTTCCAGCACAAGGCAAACTCGACATCAGCCTTGCGCCTTTCATTGGGCCATACTTGAACATCGAGAGACGGGTCGCATTCATGCAAGGCTGCCACCCAGGGTGCAGGGTCTTTGTCAGTGCAGATTATTGAGAGTGTCATGGTAGTTCAGAGTTGTTATTGCCAAGCGGTGTTCACCAGCAGGGCAGCGTCATACTTTTCTTGATTCATAATTGGCAGTAACGATGCCTGAGACAATGAGCAATACGCAGTAAAAATGGTTCATGCTGATCTCTTCTTTTAAAAAAAGGTATGCCAACAGGCCGCTGAAAAGAGGTAAGGTGTAGTAAATCATCCCTGCCTTTGAGGGGCCAACCATCATGATTGCCTTAATCCATAAAATGAAAGCCGAAAGCGATGCAAAAATACCGAGGTAGAGAATTGACAAAATAGTTTTTGTCTCAAATATCACGGGAGGGACCGTTGCATATTCCCAGACAAAAAATGGGAAGAGAAAGATGAGTCCCAAAAGGAATGTGCTTAGCTGGAACGCCCAGATACTGAGTTTTGCAGGTTTGCGTTTTAATAACATACTGTAAATGGCGAAAATGAACGCTGCCAGGAGCATCCAAAGATCCCCTATGGCAAAAGATAAATCCAGGAGCTCAGAAGGGCTTCCCTTGGTAATCAGCAGGACAATGCCTGTTGCAACAAGCAGGATGCCTATTCCCTTGTTTACGGTGATGAGTTCACGAAAAAAAATTCGCGAAAGGATGACAATAAAGACGGGGAATGTGATTGAAATCAAGGAAAGATTGACGGCGCTTGTCGTATGACCTGCAAAATAGATGAGGGTGTTGAATAGGGTAACTCCCAGCAATGCGACAAGAGAGAGGTAAGGAAGATTTTCTTTGAGGATCTCCCGTTCACCAACAAGCGGTTTCAGGGCAAAGGGCAAAAATACAATGACCGCAACAACCCATCGCCAAAAGGCAAGAGTGATCGGCGGGATGCTTTCATTCAGACCGCGGGCAATGATGAAATTACCCGACCAGATAGCCGTTGCTCCAAGGGCAAACAAATACCCCGAAAGGATTTGTCGATTGTGTTGTCGATCTAACATTTCAGGAATTTCTTTTTTTCAGACAAAGTCTCACGCTACTCACAACGAGTTTTTTGCAGAAAAGGAACAGCAGCTTTACAATCTTTCTCAATCCCTTGGCTCAACATTATTTGGATGGCGATATATATGCCAAGTATCACCAAGAAATTCCACCTGTTGTTCAAAAACTGCACTGATGGCCAGGGCTAATTGTATTGACGCTCTATTTCCAGAATGAATAAAACTGATGAGTGGCTTTTCTGGAAAACACTCCAATGCCGTTTTTTGGAT
Organism: uncultured Desulfocapsa sp.; assembly: GCA_964409855.1. Taxonomy (GTDB): domain Bacteria; phylum Desulfobacterota; class Desulfobulbia; order Desulfobulbales; family Desulfocapsaceae; genus Desulfocapsa. The sequence goes on along the minus strand of CAYPEU010000010.1, from coordinate 15,830 downwards.
GCCACGCGCCGCTTCGCTGGCAAAACCTTGCCCCCAATATCGGCGTGCCAGTGCCCATTTTATTTCACGCTCCGGCCAGTCATTGGGATACCAAAAGCCAACTGTACCAATTACCTTCTTGCTGATTTTCTCTTCTATTGCGTAAGGCCCATATCCACGAAGTTGCCAATGACCAATGATGGATGCCATTGCACGCCAGCTCTCACCCTCAGTGAGGGAACGACCTATGGTGAACTTTGTTGCCTCTTCATCAGAATAGTACGCATGCATACCTTTCCAGTCTTCGTCTCTGAATTGACGAAGATGTAAACGTCTTGTCTCTATTTTTTCTGGAACTAAAAAACTCATCTTGCGTTACTCTTCTCCAGTGTTTGTCCTAAAAAACCAGCGACCTTGGAGGCCACCATATCATTTCAGAAGATATAGCCCCCGAAATACTTTTTGTCATGGGTTCTGCGGCTCGCATCTTGAAAAAATAAATGCGGGATGTCAGTGGGGGCCTGATCACACTGCCGGAATGGATCAAAAAACAGGGAGTTGATGAGAAAGGTGAATATCTTGTTACTGTTCAGGTTTGAATCCTGTTGAGTTTTTGCTTTTAAGTTTCTCTTTATTCCCGGCACACACATTTCTCGTCCATACAGCTATGTGGCTCAATGGTGATATGATCCAGGTGGTGGATATGGCTGAGACGGCTGCGGTATTCTCCCGGTGAACAAGGGCTGGAAGCAACAAGGGTGATAAGAACCCCAAGAGTGTTTGAGCCGAGATGCCAGAGGTGGAGATCAACAATTTTGGCATCCTGGTCTGCTTCAACAGCTTCGATGATGGCTTGTTTCGTTTTCTCATCCTTGTTTCCATCAAGGAGGATGAGCCCACTGGATTTGAGAAGTCCCCAGGCCCAGATCCAGATAAGTACTCCCCCAACCAGTCCCATAACCGGATCAAGAAAAACCAGGCCAAAGTATTTGCCGGACAGCAGGGCAATAATAGCCAGCATTGAAGTAAGGGCGTCTGCCAAGACATGGAGATAAGCGGCTTTGAGGTTATGGTCATGGTGATGATGATCGTGGTGAAGGTCATGATGTTGATCCTCACCTCCATGGAGCACCCAGGCGCTGAATATATTGACCAGCAAGCCGATGATGGCAACTATAATTGCCTCGTTAAAACCTATTTGTACCGGATTCAGGAAACGCTGGGTGGATTCAACGATCATGTATACGGCAGTGGCACCAAGAAACAGGGCTGAAGTGTAGCCCGCCAGAATGCCGAATTTGCCGGTACCAAAAGTGAAGGTGCTGGTATGGGCATAACGCCTGGCCATGATATAGGCAAACCAGGTAATACCAAGGGCAAAGACGTGTGTCCCCATGTGCCAGCCATCGGCCAAGAGGGCCATGGAGCCGCTGAGGATACCAGTGGTTATTTCTACACCCATGGTTATAAAGGTGAGAATGATCACCGCTATTGTTTTCCGTTCATTGGCTCTGGTGCACTTACCAAAAACGTGGCTATGATCCAAATTCTGCCGGGAGAGTGTATGCATGAGAAAATCGTGAATAAAGTGAGAGGGGGTTAGCCTTCCAGTAACTGGCTCAACAAGGATGCTGCAGCCACTACCAATCAAAAGAGTTCAGAAGATTCTATGGACTATCGAATCTTTCCCAGGTGTTCCATCAGCTCATCGATGAGCTGATCGCGGTTGACCACATCCAGGCTGGCGTTTTGCAGACAACCACGGATATGATCACCAACAATCTGCAGCCACACGCCGCGCAGGGCACCGGACATCGAGGTAACCTGGCGCAGGACGTCCATGCAGTCCTTATCCTGTTCAATCATCTTGGACACCCCCCTGACTTGTCCCTCAATTCGCTTGAGTCGTGTCACCAGCCGCTTTTTGTCCTGGTCTGTTCCGCATAATCCCATGAATACCACCTCCTCTTTTTTAGTATATAGGGGTATACCCTATACTAGGTTTGTAAAATGTCAACTTTTATCAAACAGGATTGCTGAAAAAAAGGGAAATGGAGCAGGTCTTAAAATAGTACTTTTGTGACCCAGGTACTTCGATTAGAATTCCTGGGAGAAAAAGAAGAACTCCCCCTGAGACAGAACTCTTTTTCACCTCCTCAACAGGGAAACATCTTTCAAGGGCACCTTACTTCTTTCCAGGACGGGATATGCCAAGCAAATGAGTTCAGTGATGAAACGATTTGACCCTTTTACCGACCGACTTTCCCGTGACATCCGCAACGACCTGTCAGGTGCCCTCATGGCTTCCCTGCAGCACCTTGACCTGGCCCCGACACAGGAAGTTGCTGACCGTTACCTTGCAACCGATTTGCAACCCCTCTACCGACAGTACATAGATGATCGCCTGGTCCGTTACCGTAGAGTGCTTCAGGTTATCAGTCTGCATCATTTTGAAGATGCCTTGCGCAAGGCCCTGGTGCTTTGGGACGAGGAGCTGTTTTTTGAGGTGCATGAAATTCTGGAACAGGCATGGCTGAATGCTACCGGAGAAACGAAACTGATCTTACAGGCAATGATTCGGGCAGCCGGCATGTATGTTCAACTTGATCACGGCAATACAAAGGGAGCTGCTTCCATGGCTGCAAAGGCTGTGGCAGTACTTGAGGCCAATAGCAGCAAAATAGAGGATGTTTTTGAGCTTGACCTCCTCCTTCACAAACTGAGAGAGGTTGATCCTGTACCGCCGAAGCTTATGGGACCCTTGCCGTGATTGACGACGGATTAACCTGCAGCACCCTACCTGTCAGGAGGATTCTCTCCCCGCTTGTGGCGCTGAATAGTTGTTCCAACTTCAGACTTGATCTTAACAAGACCCTATAATATATAAAGAGGTTTATATAAAGAGCTGCGGGGATCCATATTGGATACAAATCTAGCTGTCTATGGAGAATAGAAATACCCTTGAAGAAATCGACATCAACGGCCCTGTGGATTTACCGGTTCCTCTGGAGTTTAGCCCTTCCCTTACTGCGTCAAAACAAACGGCTCCGCCAGGGATTTACTGAAAGAACAGTGGAGGAAGTTCCGCCAAAGGCCGACCTGTGGATCCAGGCAGCCTCCGTTGGTGAAGCCTATCTGGCCGCAGAGCTTATTGCAACACTCCCCCGGCACCGCCAGACCACTGTTCTCCTCACCACAAATACCAGCCAGGGGATGGACATCCTCCATGAAATAGCCGCAACCGAGGCAGATAATAAAGAGGGGCTGATCATCCACACCGCCTATTGCCCCTTTGACAAACCCTCAATAATGGCTGAGGCATTTGCGGCCATCTGTCCCAAAGTCATAGTCCTTCTCGAAAGTGAGCTGTGGCCGGCACTTATGCACTGCTGCAAAAAACAGTCGGTCAAGCTGCTTGTTATTAATGGAAGAATGACCAAAAAAAGCCTCTCACATTATTTGTTATGGCCTTCTCTCTGGCAGGATCTCAGCCCGGACAAAATCCTGGCAATGTCAGCTGAAAATGCAGAGAATTTCGCAGCCCTGTTTGGCAGGGAACGCGTTGAACAAATGCACAACATTAAGTTTGACCGCCTCCAGGATCAGAGCAACAAAGAGCAGGAGCACAATCCCCTTGCCACAATAGTTCCGCCTGCGAAGAAATTTATTGTTCTTGGCTCGATAAGGCAGAAAGAGGAGGAAGAAGTGGCCAGGCTTGTCAGTGACCTGGCCCAGCAAGGTGAATCGATTCTCATCGGATTGTTCCCAAGACACATGCATCGAATCGGCTACTGGGAAAAGAAACTTTCCACCCTCTCTCTGCCCTGGAAGTTGCGATCTGAATGCACAGGTTCTGTTAACGACACGACCATAGTCCTCTGGGATACCATGGGAGAATTATCCCATGCCTACGACCTTGCCCAGGCAGTTTTTGTCGGCGGCAGCCTTGCCTCTGTTGGCGGACAGAATTTTCTGGAACCCCTTGCCTGCGGCATTAAACCGGTGATTGGCCCTTACTGGTCAAATTTCTTTTGGGTGGGACAGGAAGTTTTTGACCAGAAGCTCGTGCACCAGGAAGATGACTGGCGTGGTGTTTCCAGCTGTCTGCAGCAGATGATGCGCGAGCAGAAAAACCGCCGGGAGGTGCGCCAGGCTCTCATGGATTATGTCAAGAGCAGACAGGGCGGAACCCATACGGCATGCAAGGCCATTACTCACTATTTAGAGCACTAACTCGTGTCCGTCCATAAATGAGATTTTTTCTTCTAAGTCGAGGCGCTCGATGAATTTAACCGAAGGTGCCCCGCAGGAAATGTCCTTGGGGTGCATATATGTGATATTCCGAGGATTAAATTTTGAGAGCAACGAAGAATTAGGAGAAAAAGGCCATTTAGGGACAGGCACGAACTAATCTTTAACCACTTGACCGATATGAACAATCTTCCCAACTGCTATGCAATCATTCCGACACGCTACGCCTCTTCCCGCTTTAACGGGAAACCCCTGGTGAAAATTCTCGGCAAGCCAATGATCTGGCATGTCTATGAGCGAACCTGTCAATGCCCTTATCTGACAAAAGTGGTGCTGGCAACAGATGATGAGCGGATATTCTCTGCCGCTGAAGCCATGGACATCCCCGTTCTCATGACCAGCAGTGAGCACACCTGCGGCACAGAGCGTGTTCTCGAAGCTGCTCGCTTATTACAGGTCCCTGATGACGGAATAGTGCTTAATATCCAGGGAGATGAACCAGCCCTGGATCCAACAATGATTTCAGACCTTCTCACCCCTTTTCAATCAAGTGCGGTGCAGGTGACCACCTTGGCCCATACCATCAGTGAGGAGGAGGCCAAAGACCCGGACCAAGTCAAGGTTGTCCTGGCCAATGACGGTACAGCCATTTATTTTTCCCGCTCTCTCATCCCCTATCCCAGAGACGAAAAGCATGACGGCTATTTAGGCCATATCGGCCTCTATGGTTTCCGGATGAAAACCCTGGAAGAGTTTGTTGCGCTTGAAAAAGGGAGCCTTGAGAAAAAAGAAAAACTGGAGCAACTGCGTCTCCTTGAAAACGGTTTCCCCATTCATGTTGTGCAAACAAAGTATAAAAGTCATGGCGTTGACCGACCATCCGATGTGGCAATTGTTGAAAAAGTGATAAGCGATCGTCTTTCAGGTCAATAGGTTGGGAGCGAAAGGCGGCGTTCGAATCTGTCGTTTACACCAGCAATCCCCTCCAGATCCGATCTCAACGGGTAGCAAATCACTCTTCCAGGGACTCTCTTAAGCCTTTTGGGGCGTCCCGCCTTCAACAGCTTTTCAGAAAACACGATCAGTCTCCTCCATCCTCCTCCATCCATGACGCTGTTACTCTGCAAAACATGGACAGAACAACAAACCATACAATACGCTGACATTGTTTAGCTATCGCCTTCTCACCACTCTTTTCATCCTGTTCTTCGGGACTGCTGCTTCTGGTATCCTTCGCCTGGATATTGACACGGATGTGGTCCGCTCTCTATTGTCTGAGCAATAGCAGAACTGGAGCGTAACTTGACAGTAATTCTTAAAAAAGCAACTTGGCGAAGAGAAAAATCCATGCTTTAATAGAAGAGGTAACAAAGAAATCATGAAACCGTTGATCTGATTGGGTCAGCGGCCCTTCTTTCAGAGATATTACGCCCTTATTATGAAACTGCTTTTTATCCAGTTCCTCTTATTTTTCAGAAACAAGGAGGCAAAGAAGAATGTCGCCCTCCTGATTCGATTCCTCCTTTTTCTGACCTTTATCGTCGCCCTGTACAGTGTCATCTTTCATCTTCTCATGCTTTACGAAGGGAGAAATTTTAGTATCATAACGGGATTTTACTGGACACTCACCGTCATGTCGACCTTGGGTTTCGGCGACATCACATTTTCCACGGATCTAGGGCTGCTCTTCACCCTGCTCGTCCTTATGTCAGGAGTTATCCTCCTCCTGATCCTGCTTCCTTTCACCTTTATCCAGTTCTTTTATGCCCCCTGGCTTGAGGCCCAGGAGCAATCCAGGACCCCGCGTTTCCTGCCTGAGACAACCCGCGACCATGTCATCCTGACCAACTTTGACTCGCTGACCAAAAACCTTGTCAAAAAACTTATAAAACATGAACATGACTATATCTTTATCACTGGTGACCAGCAGAAGGCCTTGGAGATCTATGATGCCGGATACAAGATTGTTCTAGGCGCTGTTGATGACCCTGAAACCTACCGCAAAATCCACGCTGACCAGGCTGCCCTGATCGTGACCACGGCAGACGACCTGATGAACACCAACATCTGTTTCACCGTTCGAGAGGTCACTGATGCTGTCCCCATTGCCTGCAGTGCCGACAAGGAACACTCCTTCGACATTCTCAACTTTACCGGCAACATCCATGTCTTCCAATTCATGAGCATGCTGGGCATCTTCCTTGCCGCAAGGACCATAGGTGTGGCTGAACCCAACATTATCGGTCGCTTCCAGGAACTGCATATTGCAGAGTTCCCTATCCATGAAACCATGCTCGTTGGTAAGACCCTGGCCCAAACCCACCTCAGACAGAAGCTGGGCATTACGGTTATCGGTTTCTTGGAAAGAGGGCAAATCCTTTCGCCCGATCCGCAGAAAGTACTTCAACCAACACACATCCTGATCATGGCAGGGACAGAAGAGGATCTGAAACAGACAGGCAGGTTGTTGACAGATACCTGCGTGTACCCTCTTCCTGATCCTGCTGTTGTCATTCTCGGCGGCGGCAGGGTGGGACAGGCTGCTGCTGATTTTCTTAAGCAAAGCAGTGTCTCATATAAGATTGTTGAAAAACTGCAAAGAGTTGGAAAAGATCATGACCAGATCATCCATGGTGATGCAGCAGACATCAATACCCTGAAGGAAGCCGGTATCGACCGGGCCCGTTCAGTCATTATCACCACCCATAATGATGCCATGAATATCTATCTCTGCTTTTACTGCCGTCAGCTTCGTCCCGACATTCAAATCGTGACCCGCTCCACAGAAGAACGCACCATCTCCAAGCTGCATCGGGCCGGCGCCGACCTGGTTGCCTCCTCTGCAGCCAGGGGAAGCAATTCCATCATGCACCTTCTCCAGCCCTCTGAGGCTTCAATCTTTTCAGTGGAACTCAATGTCTTTCTGGTTCCAATCCCTGATGCGTTTGCCGGAAAAACGCTGATTGAGATTGAGCTGCGTGCAAAAACAGGCTGTAGCGTGCTGGCTGTAAAAAGTGATGGCCAGTTTAACGCAAACCCTGACCCAACAACACCTCTGGCAAAAACAGGTGAGTTAATCATAGCAGGATCACTGGAGGCAGAAAAAATATTCAGAGAGGAATATCTGGACTGAAGCGAAGAAAGATAAGCGAGATACCTTTGAAGCGCAGAGAAAAGGTTTACCCTTTTCTTCCCGGAAGAAAGTTAGCGACAACTCCTCAGGGAGCCAACCGCTCAACCTCCCAGGTTCCGGCTGAGAAGGTATAGAGAAAGCGGTCATGCAGACGGTTTTCCCGGCCCTGCCAAAACTCTATGGCGGAGGGCTTCACCCGGTAGCCGCCCCAGAAGGAAGGTAATGGTACATCGCCGTTGGCAAACTTCTGCTTCATCTCCTGAAAGGTCTGCAGCAGGAACTGACGGGATGAAATCCTGCTACTCTGATTGGAGACCCAGGCAGCAATCTGTGAATCGCGGGGCCGAGTCATAAAATAACGCGCAGACTCAGCAGGGGTGATGGGTGATGCAATACCTGCGATACTTATCTGTCTTTCCAGTTCAAGCCAGACAAAATGGAGGTTGACCTTGGGATTCTCTTCAATCTCACGGGCCTTGCGACTCTTTTGATTGGTGAAAAAGACAAAGCCGCCTGCATCATAATATTTCAGGAGAACGGTTCGCTGGCTGGGCTGGCCATCACCGCTGACTGTGGCCAGGACCATGGCATTGGGATCCGGGATATCCGTATCCTTGGCCTGATTGAACCAGAGAGAGAACTGCCCCACCGGATCTTCAAGCAGATCACCTTGCTCCAACCCGCTTTTCAAATATTCACGACGAAAATGACCAATATCCACTTGCTGTTATCCTCTTTCTCCGTAGTGCTCAAAACTGACCCTGTCGACAAGGAGGGAGGAAGCCGGATGAGAGTCTTTTTCCTCAGCCGGATAGCCGATGGCAATCATCGCCTCTACCACCATCCCCTCCTTCAACCCTAAAGTATCAGCGACATGGGCCTCTGCGCTTTGTTTGGTGTCATGTTCCCGCAAGCGCACCTGCACCCAGCAGCTGCCGAGATCGAGGTCAGTGGCTGCCAGATGGAGAAGGATGGAGGCAATGGAACAGTCTTCTATCCACACGTCACACCTTGCAGGATCTGCACAGACTACTATGGCCAGGGGGGCATTTTTTATAAAGGCGGCGCCATGGGGCTTGGCCCTGGACAGGGCCTCAAGGGTCTCCTTTTGGCTGACCACCACAAATTCCCATGGGTTCAAACTCCTGGAAGATGGAGCCCGCAGCATGGCCTCAATCAGCAGTTCTATCTTTTCCTGCTCCACCGGTTTGTCCTGAAACTGGCGAATGGATCTACGTTTTCTTAACAGATCAATAAACATGATTTTTTCTCACTTTGGACTACGTTAGCAGACTGTCGACATTACGCCACCGAGGCAGCAACTTGTCCATATGCGCATAAAACCGTTCATTGTGACCCTGTTCCAGCAGATGTACCATCTCATGGACAAGGATGTACTCCAGACACTCTTTCGGTTTTTTGGCAAGCTCCAGATTCAGCCAGATGCGACGTTTTGGAATATTACACGTTCCCCACCGGGTTTTCATCCTTTTAATGTTCCACTCATTCACTCGCTTCCCCACCCGAGGCTGCCAGTGCTCCAGCAACTCGGGAACACACCCCTTAAGCTGAACACGATACCACTCATTCAACAACTGTATCCGTTTTAGCGAGGGAGTGCCTGAACGAACATGGATCCTGATCCTCTCATCACTGTCAAGAGAGACATGATGACGGCCGCTGGTTTCGATTATCTCCAGGGGATAGGATCGGCCAAAAAAATAGTGGGATTCCCCGTTCAACGCCTGCAGTTCCTTCTGCACCGGCAATATGCGAAAGCGGGCCTGCTGCTTTCTGATCCACCCCATACGAGCCATAATCGCCTGTCGTATCCGTGCTTCAGAGGTCAAAAGAGGAACAGAGATCCGCACCTGCCCATCCGGGCCATACACAGCCAAGTTCAGATTTTTGACGCGTTTCCGCCAGACCTGAACAGCAATATCGCCAACCATCAGCTTCTCTTTTCTCATGGGAGTCTGTCTTTGAGGGTCTTTTGTTGTTTGTTGCAATAATCTGTTGATGTCACCTTGCCGTGTCCCGCAAGTACGTTGCTCCTGGATGATACGAGGCATGGAGATGCTGGCAGGCATATGGGCAGGGTTGAGCCGGCTTTTTTTGTCATTGAAGTGAGGCCATATCGCTTTCTGTTCTTCCTTGATATGATCAGATCAAGGTTAATCCACTCCCATGAGAAGCAAGAACAAGATGGGCTATTCTTGCGGAATATAGTTTCCGAACTCCTCGAAAACACTCTTCATGGGGATGGCAAAGCCGATTCCCTCTGTATCACGAATGATCATGGTATTGACCCCGATCACCCTGCCCTCTTCATCGATCAATGGCCCTCCGCTGTTTCCGGGGTTGATCGGAGCATCGGTCTGAATCAGAGAATTACCATCATACTCCCGATAGCCGGAAATGACTCCCGAGGTCACCGTATGCCTGAGGCCATGGGGGTTGCCCACCGTATAGACCTTCTGGCCCTGTTCCATGGGAACCCTGGAGGTGTCAATATAAGGAGATTCGTAAGCGCTGATGGAGAGAAGAGCCAGGTCATATCGTTCACTCATCATGACTGAATCCACCCCATAGGTGCTGCCATCTATCAGCACCACCTTCACGTCATCTGTGGGAGAGGCTATCTCCATGTTATGCAACTTTTCCAGTAACTCACCATGCAAATCCTTATACTTTGCATACTCCTGCTCACGCTCCCGAATATCCTCTTTGAGCTGCTGACGCATCTCTTTATTGTCCACTTGTGAAACTTTACTTTTTAAATAGCGCAGCGTTTTCTCCTCACGCTCCAAGGCCTTTGCCCCCTTATCCGCCTGGCTGTTGAGCTTATGGAGTTCCTTATCATTCATTTTGATCACATGCCGGTTGGTAATGATCAGTCCATTTTGGGAAATAAAAAAACCGGAACCGCTGCCCCAGGTAGTCTCAATAAAAACCGTGGCATTGCGCGCCCCTTCTACACTATTAGCAATTGGATGGTTTTCGGCAAGCTGCCTGGCCAGTCCGTCGAGACCGCCATTTTCGCTCTGCCAGGAGAAAGACGCAGTCTTTTGCCGCCCCTCCACCCTGCTTTGCCTTTGGGAAACCTCTTCGCCATGTTGGTGCTGGAGAGCCTCTCCAGGTGCAGCAACAGAAGCCTCCTTTGTAGTGATGCTGAAATAATAAAAAGTGCTCCCGCCAATCAGCAGCCCAATAACCAGACCAGCCACCAGTCCAGGGATACCACCCTTGACCTTTGGTTTCTCCCCCTCCTTTTCAGAAAGCGCACGCTCACTGGCCAACCGTTCCTGGCGTTTCAGGTACTTATCAAAGATAATCCCGCACCGTTCGCACTCAAGACTGTTGCTCTGCTTATGTCCACAACTCGGGCACTGCATAGTGAAACCTCTTCGTTACTAACCTATCAACAACACATTACAGCCACACGCCTTATAGTATCTCAAACGAACGAGAGACACAATGGCGACATCCCTGGTTACCAAGAACCGTAACGCGTATTGACCAGTTTCTCCAGAGCATCTTACAAGGATGGACACTCCTCCAGCCACCCAGCCGCCAATCACCACTTTCTTCTACTCATTACCAACCTTGAAGAAGACTTTTTTTTTTTTGCCTTTTCCCTCACCTTCTCCCCCGTTTTCCAGTTGCCGCCAGGAGAAGGCTCAGGGTCTCTTACAGTGACGCCGGCAACACCTCATATCCAAAAAACATGCAATATACTTTTTAGGTCAGTAAAACATTTGCATTATTTTTTCAAAAACTATGCCCGGGCCACAACATGAAAACACAGGAGTTATTCCAGCATGTTACACCAACAACTAGGCAATATCACCCATTGCCGTGCAGGTAGTATTACCTGCACAAACGGGTACTTTTACTACTTGGATTTTTTTCTCAAGACAGTACAACTAGCGCAACTATTCAGTGTCGAATCACGGTATTGCCAAAACGGATAGGGTTTCCGTTGGAAATTCCAACCTGAGACATACCACTATTCTCCTGTGTACATTTTTCAATCAAGCTAGATGATATCCGGTCAAAAATTGGGGAAAACATTCATGACCATCTTTTTTATTCTCACCAACCTTGCCCTTGCGATCATTGTGGGTATGGGGATTTATGCATTTGATGAAAGTATCATGTGGGCAATCATCTGGCCATTAGTCATTACTGGTAGTGCAAGTGCCAATCCAATATTTGCTTTGCTGGCTTATCCAACCGTCGAATATTGTTTCAATGATAGTGGCTTGACCATCTATTCGGCTATCGTTATTGGAATAACAATTGTTCAAATGGGATTTGTTTTCTACAGGGCGGCAAAAATTCGTGATTAACCCCTACCAGTGCATCCAGTGCTGTGTTGCTCACCCCCAATGTATCTGCCTGAATTTAATCTGACGACGTCATTTACCGGGACGGTAAACATACGAAGCTCCAGCAGAGGGGGCAAATAATGCCCGCATGGACTCTACATCCAACTTTGCATGATCATGTAGCGGAAAAATGAAAGAGTGGTGAGATGATTGAACAGAATGCATCAAATCATTAGGGGAATAACTTTGAGGCAAACTTTGTGAAACGGCCATCCGGTTATAGCGGTCAGCTGTACAACCGGATGGCTAAGGAGCGAAATACTGCCTATTTTTTCAGAAAATCAAGTTGCTGTTGATCCAGAATCTTACTGAAATCATAAATGCACTGAAGCTGTACCATGGTTGCCTCAGCCTTCAATCCAGCTATTTTCTGGACAAGTAAACGAAGTTCATCAGGGGTTTTTCCAGCAAAAATTCCATCTGCAACCTCTTTTTCAAGCGGAAAAACTTCCTTAGCTATTTTCTGAACAGTTGCAATAACCTCTTTCCTGACCGCAATCAGTTTGCCCTTTTGTTCCTCCGTAAGGTGTAATACAGGATCATCTAAATGATTCATCATTCGCACGGCAAGGTGTGGAAGTGTACTTGTGATCAAAAAGGGTTTCTGTGGTTTCTTCCCAGCAGCAGACTTACCTGACTGTGCCATTAGGTTGGTTTTTGAAAATAAAAAAAACAGCCTAGATTCAAGTTGCAAATACAACTCTCGGGTTATGTCCCGAGAAACAATTCATTAGGTGTTTTAAAACCCAAACATTTTCTTGGACGACTATTTAAACGTTCCATCACAAGATCTATATCTTCAGCTGTGATGGCTGCAAAACTGCTTTTCTTTGGAAAATACTGTCGAACAAGATCGTTTGTATTTTCGTTGAGCCCTCGTTCCCAAGAAGCGTAAGCATGGGCAAAATAGAATTGAGCGTCAAGGGCCCTAGAAACAGCAACATGATCAGAAAATTCTTTACCATTGTCAGCAGTGATAGTCAGCACTTGATCCTTGTAGGGAGCAAGTAATTCCTTAGTAGCATGGCTGACATTCTGAGAACTCCTGCGCTCTACCTTGTGCAATAGGGTAAAGCGAGTTTTCCGATCTACAATCGAGACAATAGCCTGTTTGTGCCTAGCTCCGATAATAGTGTCGATCTCCCAGTCACCTATGCGGCTTCTTGTCTCAACAATTGCCGGACGTTCATCGATGCTGATCCTATCAGGAATTTGCCCACGAGCTGAATTGGAGCCATATCTTTTCCGACACTTTTTTCGACAGCGTAAGTGGGTATAGAGGCTGCCACCGTATTGCTTGTCAGCTCTTATATACTGATAAATCCATTCATGGCTGAGGCAGACACGGGTGTTCATTTTAAGCCAACTACTAATTTGCTCAGGACTCTAGTCTTCTTCTATGAGTTCCTCGATAAGAAGCCATTGGCTATGAGAAATACGCTTTTGAATACTGTTTCTTTTACGGCTTACAGCAAGGTTATGAGCTTGTTTGGGGCGATAGCCTCTACCACCAGTGTTGCGTTTGATCTCACGATAGACTGTTGATTTATGAACCTGAAGAATGTCGGCGATCTCTGTATTATTAACTCCGGCTTTCTTTAATGCGTAAATCTGGTATCTTTGTTCCTGGGCAAGCTGTTTATGACTCATGCATACTCCTCTTTCGTCGTGGTTAGAAGAGTGCTGAGAATAACACAGCTTGCCCATTTTAACCTACGTTAGAAAGAGTTGCATTTGCGACTTGAATTCACCTAGTAAAACAAAAACAATTGTCGCCATGAACACAAAATCTTTATCTGCCATTCCGATCACTGGAGAAAGAGAATCCAACTTCCCCTGGGGACCGGTGTTATCATCAGTTATCCTCACCACAGGCATGTTGGTTATCGTGCAGATCATGACTAAACGGCCAATGCTGATGGTGGATCGTTATTTTCCAGGGATGGGCTGGATTGAAATTATTGCCCTTTCTCTCTATGCGGGTTTTTTAACCCCTAAAATTCTCAACCCCAAGACATCTATCCGCTGGAGAACGATCCTGTGGCTTACTTTTTCCATTATTTTTTTCAGTCAGTTGACGCTCGGTATTCTGGGACTTGAAAGTTTTTTAATGACCGGTAAGCTGCATCTTCCCATCCCTGCCCTGATCATTGCCGGCCCTATCTACAGAGGGGAGAATTTTTTCATGCCAATCCTCTTTGGCAGCACATTGCTTTTTATCGGACCAGCGTGGTGCAGTTATTTCTGCTATATCGGCGGTTGGGATTTCCTGGCCAGTCAGCAGGTGAAGCGTCCACGGCCCATGCCGAAATGGCGTAAGCCCCTGCGTGTTGCTATCCTTATTCTGGTTGTCGCTGCTGCCTATCTCTTGAAGCTAAGTGAAATTCCTGTTTCGCTGGTGGCCCGGCTGGCAGCTCTTTTCGGATTGGGCGGCCTCGCCGTCATACTCTTCCGTTCCCGAAAACAGGGAGTCATGGTGCACTGTACCACCTATTGTCCCATTGGTGCTGTTGCGAATGTCTTAGGAAAAATTGCAGCTTTTCGCCTGCGGATTGACGACGACTGTACAGGCTGCCGAAAATGCACCATGGTCTGCCGATATGATGCCTTGAAACCAGAGAATATCGAGCAGAAGGTACCTGGCTTAAGCTGTACCCTCTGCGGTGACTGTATTGGGACTTGTAAGAACAGCAATATACATTACAGCTTTCCAGGATTGTCTCACCAGATGGCCCGGACACTCTTTATAATAATTGTTGTGAGTTTTCATGCCGTCTCCATTGGCGTGGCCAGGATTTGATATTGCTGAGGTAATTTTATAACCTAACGATGTGAATCATCGTAATATATTTTGTTTTATAATTGTAAGAGGGTAGCAATGTTTAAGAAGGTAATGATAACGTCTGCAATCAGTGTCGTGGTTGTTTTTGCACTTGCCATGTTTTTTGGTTTTGGAGGATCTGACAGTGTCGCAGGTGAGGACAAGAGACCGATGGAAACTATTTTAAAAACAGCCAATATCCCGACCAATTTCAACCATGAGCAACATCAGGAATTATTTGAATGTGCTGATTGTCACCACAGCAAGAATAGTGATGGAACAAAGGGGCCCTACATTGAAGGTGAGGAACAAACTTGAGTTACCTGCCATAATACAAAGGATATGGCAGATAGCATTGTAAGAGGTGAGAACAAACTAAACTCATTCGAGGGTGTTGGCCATGCCAGTTGTGTTGGTTGTCATTATAAAATTTTAAAGGAAGGCAAAGTCTCCGGGCCAACCAAAAGAGGCAATGGTAAATGCATAGCCTGCCATCCCAGCCAAAAACAGTATTGTCCGGTTAGAAAGTGGCTGTAATGAATGAAAAGAGTAATGAATACATTTGAGCGAAGCTCATAAGAAAACGGATGGAGCAACTACATTGAAAAATATATACTTTATTTTTGGTGCACTTTCAGGGGCCATTGCTGTTGCCATGGGTGCATATGGAGCGCATGCAGGCTCACAATTTCTTACACCGGAAACCATGGTTACCTTTGGCAAGGCGGTACGCTATAATATGCATCATGCATTGGTGTTGCTTGTTGTGACTCTGGCCATCAGTCAATGGCCTCAAGCAGGTAAATTTCTGCATACTGCCGGGATACTATTTATTTCCGGCATTATCCTATTTTCCGGGAGCCTCTATCTACTTGCTTTGACAGGAATTAATCTGGGTTATATTACCCCACTTGGCGGAGTCTTTTTCATCTGCGGCTGGCTCTGTCTGGCAATGGCGGCTTGGAGAAATTCGTGATGCTGGAATTGGGTTGATCCTCTCCAGATAGATTGCACACGCGCACATCAAGTATGATGTCGCGTTGTTATACACCCCCCTGGATGGGGTTAAACGATAGAAAATACGGGGGCTGACATGTTTTTGGATGCAGTTTTTTTAGGTACACGAGCTGCTTTTTACATGGATGCTGTTGGTATATTTTTTGTTTTAATCCCATTATTACTGGCATTCTCTATTCGTTTTGCAAAAAAGAAAAATTTTAAGTCACACTATCAAGCGCATATAGCAGTCTGACAT
>CAYPEU010000009.1:3748-49324 GCA_964409855.1 uncultured Desulfocapsa sp. | reverse complement strand
CTTCAAGGGCTGGTGCAGCTACCTCCTCATCGAGGAAGGAGAGCTCTTCTGAGACTTCTTCTGTCCCAAAGAGAGTCTGACCCTCATCCTCAAAATCATCGCTTACCGCGACAGCAACACTCTCCTCATCAACAGATTCTTCTGGAATCTCCTGCTCTTCTTTCGAGCTCCATCCTTCAGAGGATGATTCGATTTCATCACTAAAAAAGGATTCGAGCCTATCCTCCAAGTCGCCTGAATCGGTCTCTTCAAATTTTGCAGCAGTATGCTCTTCATCAAACCCTAGTTCTTCATCACTGCTCGACAAGGCCGGTGCCGGTGCCCCTTCTTGCATTGGAAGATCTTCCTCTTCCGAATCGTCATCCGCCTCAGTCTCAACATCAACCCCCTGAAGAACATCCTCTACTGGTTCTTCAGATTCCAGACCTGCAACCTCCTTTGATTTGGCTAAATCATCGGCTAAGCTGTCTACGCTGAAACTGCTTTCCTGTTCCACATCAGCCAAAGCCGGGGCAATGGTGCCATCTGTATAGGGCAAGGCCTCTTCATCAGAATCATCGTCGGCCTCAGTTTCAACATCCACCCCTGCAAGAGCACTCTCCTCTGAGGCAGCAGATTCTTGCTCTTCCTCAAACTCATCACCAAAAACAGAAGAGAGGCGAGCTTCCACATCAGAGGCTACTTTTAAATTGTCATCATCTTGAACTGTTGCCCCACCACTCTCATCACCATAAAAAGCAGGAGCAGGGCTTTCTGCAGCAGGTGCCACCTCACCCTGCTCACTATCAGGCTCTGCATCACTGATCCCTGCAGGAGCAGCAGATTTTTCTCCGGAGATCTCTGCCTTAAAGGCACTAAACTTCTCAACTTCAGCAAGAAGGATCCCTTTTTTCTCATCTCCTGAGAGTTCAGTAAGACTTATCTTCTCCAGGGCGCCATAAAACGAGTGAAGAAGGGTAAAGGCATTGGGGTTGGACTGGCTTTTCTTTTTATTGATATAAGAACCGAGTACACCAATACCCTGGAGCAGGATAAGCTTGGCCTTACTTTGACAGAATACTCCTTCCAGCCTCCCTACTTCTTCACTAAGTTTTCCCAGTTCCTGATCATCAATCTCCCAATCAATCCCCAACACCAGCGCTTTGAGTGCCTTGAGTTGACTCTCATTTTCCTGTTTACTTTTTGCTTCTGGTACAGGTGGTTGCTTTTCGATTGTTTCTTGTGCAGTAGACTGCAGATCTGATTCAGTAATCTGCGCCTTTAACTGATCAAATTTTTTAACATCTTCCAGGAGGATCTTTTTTTTCTCTTCCTCACTCATTATCTCTTCAGAAGAGACAATTTTTTCCAGATTATAGTAAAATGTGAGAAGCAGTTTGATGGCATTGGGATGGGCATTGGCTTTTTCTTTGTAGATATACTTCCCTATCTTGTCCAATCCCTGAATATAAACCTGTTTTATTTTATCACCGGCCCAGACATCAGTCAGATCGAGAAGTTCCTCCTTCAGCTGTTGGAGGATTTCATCAGTTATTTCCCAATCAATGGAGAGGATGATTGTTTTCAAACGGGCAATGGGAGATTCTCCATCACCTGTAAATTCAAACAGATTAATAGAATCCGTAGAAAAGGATTCATTTTCATCCATGCCAACGGTCAGATCATCATCATATTGATTTTCACTATGCTGTGTCACCGTTCATTTCCCTAGAGTAATTTTTTCTGTATGGAAACAACTGTTGAAGAAATGATTTTCTTCAAGGTTGCTGCAACATTGTACCCGGTTATGGCACTTGCCTCGTAATCAGGCACCTTTAATCGGCTGTTCAGATCATTTCGTAAAACAGCCGTGGGTAAAATAGGCACACCATGATCTTTCAGATCAACTTTATTGTACTGAATAACCAATGGAATCTTAAAGATAGATTCTTTATATAACTGAAGGTTCTCATGAAGCTGGTTCAGAGAACGGATATTTTTCTCCCGTTGTTTCTCCATGGCATCTGCAACGAATACAACCCCATCTACACCTTTTAACACAAGTTTACGTGTTGCATTATATTTTACCTGCCCGGGAACTGTGTAGAGCTGAATTTTAATATCGTAGCCTTTGATCTGCCCCATATCAAACGGGAGGAAATCAAAGAACAAGGTGCGATCGCCGTGTGTTTTCAAGCTCACCATTTCCGATTGAATCTGTTCTCGAAATTTACGGTTAATGTATTCAAGATTCGTCGTTTTCCCGCAGCGACCAGGTCCGTAATATACAATTTTAACCTGTACGACCTTATCCTTTAAATTGATAAAACTCACGTTTCACCCTCTACATAAATTTATCTATATCCTACAGGGAATTGATACCGATAAAACAATCAGCCATTACTGCCTTCCCAGACCTTTCGAATCTGTTCAATGGCCTCAACCACATTCAATCGAAGAAACCCGAGTGAAATCTCCTTGCCGAACATGGAAATGAGGAGAAGCTCGTCATCGATTTTACTGAAATGAATATTAGACTCCTGGCCTTTATGAAAGAGGAGTGAGAACTCTGCCTCTCCTACAAGTTTAGCCATGGCATCCACTGTGGCGAAGTTGCCTGCGGCCAAGGCAGCAAAAGAATACACATCATACTTGCTTTCGCCGTTATCTTTGGCGGTGATAATATTCCCAGCCATGTCAATGATGATGACACAATCGACACCGAGTTTTATTAGTTTATCAGACAAAATCGTATCGATTTGCTCAAGCTGCTCCTGACTGACGATTCCATAATTCATGCCAAGTACCTCTTTCCTTGATTACGAACCACTACTTTTGGTTCCTCTTGACTCTATTTGCTCTGTTGCTCTGCACAGCATTCGAGAAAAACATCCTATTTACCAGGCTGTTGAGCCACCTGTTCATTTTGCTATTTTATCATTGCGCTATTTTTTTCAAGATCGCACTGTCCTTTTCATTAAAAATTGAGAAAATCCACAAACAATACGATTGTCAGTATATTACAGATTTATATCGATATGAAGTTGTTTTTTTCATTTTTTCTAAAAAAATCATAGCGATATAGCAAGAGAGGTTTCCCTCTTGACAGATCGCAACCTAACACACTGATTTCACTAACCTTATAACAACAACAACGGCTCCACACCGCTTTATACCCATAGGTCTACGTGCTGAAACATATCCACATCAACGAGACCAAGGTCAGTCATCTTGAGATGAGGAATAACAGGAAGGGCAAGAAAACTCATGAGCATAAAAGGGTCCTTTACCAGAGCTCCAAGCTCTGCAGCAGACGCGAGTAACGACGAGAAATCATCAGCAACTTCCTGAGCATCAGCGGTAGACATCAATCCCGCCACATTTAAGGAGAGAGAGGCAAGAACTCTTCCACCTTCAACCACGGCAAGCCCACCACCTTGACAAACAATGGTTTCAACCGCCAATGTCATATCCTTATCATCGACTCCCACCACCGTGATATTGTGAGAATCATGACCAACAGTGGAGGCGAGTGCCCCTCTTTGCAGTCCTATCCCCTGAACAAATCCCAAGCCCGTATTTCCTGTAAACTTGTGCCGTTCTATAACAGCGAGTTTTGCAACATCATTTTCTGGATCGGCAACAGCCATGCCGTTGATGGTTTTAACGGGAAGTTCTACTGCTTCGGTGATGAGCTGATCTTTCACCACCCTGATCACCCTTGCCAACTTAGCCTTTGCAGGGATGGTGAAGGAAATTTCTTTTATATCCACATGCACCGAGGCAAACACTTCAGGAAATCTGGTGGCCAACACCGCCGAATTGATTTTTCCGGTGTTGTTTTTTTCCACCACCTGTTTCCCTTCTGCAAAGACCACCCTGGGCCTGATATCAGAGAGATCATCAAAAAGAACAAGATCTGCTCGATATCCTGGGGCAACGGCACCTCGATCACCCATATGAAAATAGTTGGCCACATTGATTGTCACCATCTGAATGGCTGTAACAGGATCAAGTCCTAACTTGATTGCTTTGCGTAAAATACGATCGAGATGTCCATCAACCAAAAGATCATGGGGGTGACAGTCATCCGTGACCAGAAGGCATCGGTGACTGTTTTTCTCTGTAACTGCCGGAAGCAGTGTTGCAAGATTTTTAGCAGTGGACCCCTCACGTATAAAGAGAAACATTCCTGCACGAAGCTTTTCCTTGCCCTCTTCTGCCGTGGTACATTCGTGATCCGACATGATCCCGGCAGTGACATAAGCCTGCAGATCTTTACCTGACAAACCAGGGGCATGGCCATCCACAGGAATATCCTTTTCTTTACCGAGAAGAACTTTATTGAGCACGTCCTCATCCCCGAACAGGACTCCCGGGAAATTCATCATCTCTGCAACGCCTACTACCCGTGAAGAATGAAGTATTTTTCCCATATCTCTGGAATCCAAAGAAGCTCCAGAAGTCTCCAGGTGAGTCGCAGGGACACAGGAAGGGGCCATGATATAGAAACTGCACAACAGATCTGCACTTTCTGCCAGCATAAAGTCTATTCCTGCCGTCCCTGCAACATTGGCAATTTCATGCGGATCACAAACAACCGTTGTTGTCCCATGGGATAAAACAGTCCTGGCAAACTGCTTTGGCGAGAGCATGGAACTTTCAACATGGATATGCCCTTCCATAAATCCAGGACAAACATAGGATCCGTTGCAGTCAATTTCCTTTACCCCGGAATAATCACCTATTCCCGCAATTCGTTCCCCACAGATCGCTACATCAGCCTGCACAATTTCTCCACAGAACACATCTATAATACGGCAATTTTTCAGTACACAGTCTGCCGGCTCCACACCTCTTGCCTGCTGAATCCTTGTTCGCATTGCTGTTCCTGTCTCCATCATCTCCCTCTCATCATTAGTACAACATCCTCTCCTTGCAATACAGATCAACCACCTGCTACAGAGAAGAACAGATCCAAATATAAAATGTTTTCTTTACGCCACAAAACTCTTTTTTCAAATATTTCGCCATTGCAGTAGCTGGTTGAATCTGCTATGAAACACCTGGTGATTTATATGAAAAAAGAAAAACCTTCTATACCGTCTGTTGACAGCAAAAGTTTTTTCGTAGACACCCATTGCCATCTCGACATGGAGAACTATACGGGTGACCTGGATAAAACCCTGGCACGGGCTCAAGAGCATGGAGTGCACTCCATCATCACCATTGGTATCGATGAAAAAAGCTCAATTGCTGCTGTTGATCTAGCAAAAAAATATGCCATAATCAAGGCCACCGTCGGTATCCATCCCCATGATGTGGACCAGATAAGGACTGGCACCTACCAACGGTTACAAACCCTCGTCGCAGAAAACAGAGAGCAGATCGTTGGCTATGGAGAAATCGGCCTCGACTATGCCAAACGTTACGCAGAACCCTTTGCACAAAAAAAAGCCTTTTGTGAACAGCTGGAGCTGGCCAAAGAACTTGAGCTGCCGGTTATCATTCATGATCGAGATGCCCACAGCGACACACTGACCCTCCTTCGTCAGTCAGGACCATTCCCCCAAGGCGGCGTTATGCACTGCTTTTCCGGTGACATTCAAATGGCAGAGCAGGTAGTGGATATGGGATTCTATCTCTCCATCCCGGGTGTTGTCACCTTTAAAAACGGCCTTGAACTGCAGAAAATTGCAGCTGCAGTTCCCCTTGAATCACTGCTCCTGGAAACCGATGGTCCATTCCTTGCCCCTGTTCCCTGGAGAGGTAAACGTAATGAACCCTCCTACCTGCCCTACACAGCCGCAAAAGTAGCAGAACTCAGAGGAATCACCCTTGAAAAGGTGGCCGACCAAACCAGCATAAATGCCCAGACTCTCTTTCGCTATAGTGTATCCCATTAACTTCCATGATTGCTGATAACCTGCAAACAATTCGCAAGAGAATAACAGCCACCGCCCTGAACTGCGGCCGAGATCCCTCAAGCATTAAGCTTGTTGCTGTCTCTAAACGTCACTCCTCAGCAAGTATCATAGAGGCCATGGCAGCAGGCCAGGACCTGTTTGGAGAAAATTACATCCAGGAAGCAGCAGAAAAATATCGTACCATCGGTACAGGGGCTTCATTTCATTTCATCGGCCACCTGCAGTCCAATAAGGCGAAGCTTGCCGCTGAACTGTTTACCATGATTGAAACAATCGATCGATATAAGCTGGCAAAAAGTCTCCAAGCCCACCTTGAAAAACTGGGCAGGAATTTAGACGTTCTTGTCCAGGTGAACATCGGCAGGGACCCCAAAAAGTCAGGTGTCCTGCCCGAAGAAACAGAGATTCTCTTGAAAAAAATTGCTCCTTTTTCCAGGTTACGCATCAGGGGCTTAATGACCATGCCACCTTTTACTGAGGATCTTAATGAGAGCAGGAGTTATTTCAAGGCGCTTCGTCTCCTGGGCCTTGAGTTGGGGGGAAAAGGCCTTTTTTTCGACAATGACTCCATAGAACTTTCCATGGGGATGTCTCACGACTTTCCTGTGGCCATTGAAGAGGGCGCGACGCTTATCCGTATCGGAACAGCGATTTTTGGCCAAAGGCCCCTTCAGCAGTAATTGATCACAAGAGAGTGGCACCCAGAGGGCTCTCAACCAGTAAACAAGTATGTCCACCATTGACCTTACATTTAATATAAGAGAAACGAAACTATGAAAATTACAATGATAGGCACCGGATATGTGGGACTGGTCACCGGTACCTGTTTTGCTGAATTCGGCCACCATGTCACCTGCGTAGACAAAGATACAGCCAAAATCGACAAGCTTCTGCAAGGCTCTATCCCCATCTACGAACCCGGTCTTGACGCCTTGGTGGACAAGACTGTCAGGGAAGGCCGCCTGCAATTCACCTCAGACCTGAAAGAGGCCGTTGCAGGTGCTGAGGCGATTTTTCTTGCCGTTGGCACCCCGACCAGCAGGCGCGGAGACGGCTATGCCGATCTCACCTACATTTACCAGGCCAGCAAAGAACTGGCAGTCCACCTCCAAGGCTATACCGTGATCATCGACAAAAGCACTGTCCCCACGGGGACGGCTAACGAGGTGGCAAGAATAATCAGAGAAACCAATCTCGATGCTGATTTTGACGTGGCCTCAAATCCCGAATTTTTACGAGAGGGGGCAGCAATAACGGATTTCATGCGTCCAGACCGGGTTGTTATCGGGGTTGAAAGCGAGAGAGCAGAAAAAACACTGCGGGAAATCTACCAACCTCTCTTTCTCCAGGAAACACCCATTGTCAAAACCGATATCCAAACAGCCGAATTGACAAAATATGCTGCCAATGCCTTTCTCGCCGCTAAAATCAGCTTTATTAATGAAATTGCTCTCCTCTGTGACACCATAGGTGCAGACGTAATATCTTTGGCCAAGGGTATTGGCATGGATGGTCGAATCGGTTCGAAATTTCTTCACCCCGGCCCCGGATACGGTGGTTCCTGCTTTCCCAAGGACACTCTGGCACTCATGCGCATTGCCCAGGAGCATGGGCAAACCCTGCGAATTGTCGAGGCAACAGTGGAAGTGAATGCAGCCCAGAAAGCAAAAATGGTCAAAAAAATACGAGATGCCGTGGGTGGGAGTGAAGCAGGAAAGACCATCGCGGTGCTAGGTCTTACTTTCAAACCTGAAACCGATGACATGCGGGAATCCCCTTCTGTCACCATCCTCCCGGCCCTTTTGGAAAAAGGTGCAACAATCAGGGCACATGACCCCTTTGGTATGGAAGAGGCTGAAAAAATCATGCCCCCTGGTATCGATTACACCCATAATGCCTACGATGCATGCACAGATGCCGATGCGGTCATCCTGATGACTGAATGGAATCAGTATCGTGCCCTAGACCTCAACAAACTTGCCGGGCTCATGTGCCATCAGATTTTTATCGACCTTCGCAATGTCTATACCCCTGAAACGGTGAAGGCTGCAGGCTTTCAGTACGTGGGAGTTGGCAGGTCTTAAGTTCCTTTACCACCTGATACCGGGGGTGAAACTCCTGTCTCTACAAAACCAGGAAACAAAAAAGGCGTTGTTCCATTGTATTGGAACGACGCCTTTTTTGTGGTTAGAACAATCCTTAAAGCGACAATCAGACTTTTTTGGCAGAAGCACGCTTGGCGGCTTTCAAAGGATTAATACGTACGGTGACCACCTTAATCTCAGGCTTGGCATGGGTAGCAAAATTACAAATCCCAAGACGCCATTTTGCTGCTGGTTTGAGATAGGACTGGCAGAATTGTGCACCGGCCTCTTCCACAATCCTCTCACATCCTTCACACTTTTCAACAACAGGTTGAAAATTCCTTTCGCTGTAACTCATGGCAGCTTGACTCTGCATATTGTCCTCCTCAAGGTATAAAAAGCAATTCTATCATTTTATTGAATATCTGGAAGCTACGCTCACAGCTCGCTATCGAAAATCCACAGAACTTTATATTTTACCAGGGGAGCCCATTTAAAACAAGAATAAAAAAACAAAAGGAGAAGGTATCGCCTCAAAAAAACATCATGTGGTCACAAAAGATGACCCTCTTGGAGAGAATGCCATCCTCCCATTGACTGTTTCCCCATCTCGAGAACCGTTCTTTTTTGTTTTTCTTCAAAAAAATAAAGATATCAGTAGACTTCCTTGTAATCTCCAACTTCATGATATAGAATGAAATTTGTTCCATTGAAACAATTAATCCATGCATTCATTATAGTTACATCCAACCCAGACGAATTCGGAATTCGCAGGAGAGAAGATAATGCCTATCTATACATGGAAAGGTATCAATTCACAAGGTGACAAACGTAAGGGGGAAGTCGAGTCTCCCAACCAGGCTGCAGCTCTTGCCCATGTGAAACGCCTACGCATTCAAAACCCGATTATTAAGGAAAAGCCCAAAGACATCCTGGAGAATATCTCCTTTTTTAAACCAAAAGTAACAGGTAAGGATTTAGTCATCTTTGTCAGGCAGCTCTCCACCATGATTGATGCCGGCCTGCCGTTGGTTCAGGGCCTGGAGATCCTAGGCAAACAGCAGGAAAACTCCACCTTCAAAAAAGTCCTTACTGATATCAGGATGGATGTCGAAACCGGAACCACCTTTGCCGATGCCATGCGGAAACATCCCAAGGTGTTTGACAACCTCTTTGCCAACATGATCGAAGCCGGAGAGACCGGAGGTATACTGGACACCATCCTTGGTCGCCTTGCACTTTTCATGGAAAAATCCATGGCCTTGAAGAAAAAGATCAAGGGGGCCATGACCTATCCAGCAATTTGTCTTGCCATTGCCGCTCTCATCCTTGTGGTCATCCTGGTATTCGTCATCCCTGTATTTGATGAAATGTTTGCCAGCTTTGGATCTGCACTCCCCATGCCCACCCAGATCGTGGTTAATATGTCCCACACTTTCAAAGAAAATTTTATCTGGATCGGCATGGGAGTAGTTGCTGTTTTTTATACTATCAAAAAAATATACAATACGGAAAGAGGACGGATCAAGATGGATGCCATGGTTCTCCGGGCTCCTGTTGCCGGTCCCCTGGTAAGAAAAGTTGCGGTGGCCAAATTCACCAGGACCCTCAGCACCATGCTCCAGAGTGGTGTCCCCATCCTTGACGCATTACAGGTGGTGGCCAAGACAGCCGGCAATAAAATTATCGAGGCTGCAGTATTTAATGTTGCCGACAGTATTGCCGAAGGTCGCCCCATAGCCGAACCCCTTGAAGAAAGTGGGGTTTTTCCCAACATGGTTGTGCAGATGATCAATGTTGGTGAATCGGTTGGTGCTCTGGACACCATGCTTGCCAAGATTGCTGATTTTTACGATGAGGAAGTTGATCAGGCAGTGGAAAACCTGACAGCAATGATTGAACCCTTTATGATGGTTTTCCTTGGAGGAATGATTGGTGGCCTCGTCATTGCCATGTACCTTCCAATTTTTTCAATGGCAAGTGCTGTTGGTGGATAAAAAAAAACACTCTGACTGTTGACTTTATTCTCTTGACGCATATCATTAAGTACGGAGTTTAAAAAACAATTGACTATTTCCAGAGGAGGATTCAATCATGACCCTTACAAAAGCTGACTTGGTACAACAGGTATATAAAAGCCACGGTTCTTTGACAAAGGCCCAGGCCACTGATTCTGTTGAGGCCTTTCTTCGTATTTCAAAATCATCTCTCATTGCTGGAACTGACCTTCTGTTGAGTGGATTTGGGAAATTTAACGTCAAAGATAAAAAATCACGAAGGGGACGCAATCCCCAGACAGGTGACGAGTTGACCCTGGATGCCCGGCGAGTCGTCACCTTCAAACCTTCAGGCATTCTTCGCAACAAGATTAACGAGGCCTGATCGGTCTGCCAAAAACACTTACGAAAACATTCTTCCTTTGTGGTTTAGCCTGCACAGCTTTGCGCATCACGCAAAGCTGTGCAGGTATTTTTTTCTCTTCTGATTGAGCGCAGTCACCATTCGTCTTACAGATCGCTTACTTTCTCATACTCCTGTACCGCTGGAACAGCATGCACCACTTCCCTCTCCTTCAAACAACAAAGATAAATTGCATTGATCTGTCAGAGGAATGGAATCTTCATCCATTCCTTTCTCCTGTACCATCGTCCAGACTGCAAAAATCCATTCAATCCTTAGGTCTTTTACATCCGCTCATCTTACAGAAACGGATAGACAACAGATACCAACTCCTCTGTGGACGATTGAGGCTTCGAGCCCTGCAAACTGGAAGCCGTGCAAACAATACAGTCACCGCTCTGATACTCGAAAATCATACCCATGCCAAAAGAGTGCTGCATTATATCTTAGAAGACCAGTTACTTTCCGGCACCCTCAGCCCCATGGAAAAGGCCTTTTTTTTCACCTATTGTCTCAAACATATGGACCTTGAGGAAACAGCCAAGACTTTTCTTCCTATCCTGGATGAAAAGGTACAACCCCATTTGGTTAGCCGGATGCTTCCGTTGCTTGACCTGGAACCGGAAATCCAGAACAGTATACACTTTGGAAAGATAGGAGAAAAAGTTGCGTTAGAGTTGCAGCAGCTCACAGCCAGTGACAGACTTGCCCTTTACAGAATATTTCAAGAGCTGGAGCTTGGCAGTGGAAAACAGAAAAGACTTCTGGCGCTCACCAAAGATCTGGCCTTTGGCCAGGGAAAAACAATCGCTGCACTCCTGGCAGAGCCGGACTCCAGTACTATCCTTGATCATCCTGAAATGAATCCCCCGCAAAAGGCAACCGCACTTCTCACAACATTACAGAAGAAGCTTTTCCCAGAGAGCAGCGCTGCTGAAGAAGAATTCCAGAAAGCTGTGGACAAGATGCAACTGCCAGCAGCATGCAGTGTCACTCATAGTCAGGCCTTTGAAAGGAATGAGGTATATGTGACCCTTTGTTTCAACACCCTGACAGAGGTGGAGAATCGACTCCTGGAAATAAAGGCTTTGGCAAAAGAAAAAGAGTAGAGGGCCTCTGCTCGCCATAGCCGTTTATGCGGCAAGGTGTAACCAGACAAAGGTGCAGTGTTTGCGAGCAGTTAAGAAAAGGGTTCGAACAGGTCTCCCTGTACAAGCAGGTCATTACCGCATCGCCTATAAAGGACATTCTTCAGTGATAGGGCCTGCTCACGATCTTCAACCGGAAAGCCACTCACCAGGGGTGTGCCACTGGAGCCAGCGAAGAGTGGCGCCATAAAGAGAAATACGCGGTCCACCAATCCCTTTTTGAGAAAGCTGCCATGTACGGATGCTCCTCCTTCCACAAGGAGAGAACATATTCCCATCTTACCGAGATCTGCCAGAACAGCGGAGAGATCCAAGCCCCCATCTTTGTCACAATCAACGGTATGAACGAGAACATTCTCCATTGCCCGCAGTCGTGCTTTTTTTTCCTCATCAACCGACTGACTGCAAAAAAGAATAGTTGGGGCTGGTGAATTCAAATGAAGAATTTTTGATTCCAAGGAGAGCTGCAAGCGGCTGTCCAAGATCACCCGTACCGGATCCCTGCCTTGTTTGCCGGGAAGACGAGTGGTTAACGAGGGATTATCGATAGCAACAGTCTCCCTGCCGACCAGAATGGCATCCAGACTGTTACGCAGGCCATGCACCTTTCTTGAACTACTCTCCCCTGTCATCCATCCTGGCCGGCCCTGTTGATAGCTGATCTTGCCATCAAGGCTTATACCCGCTTTCATCACCACGAATGGCAGACCGGAGGTGATATGTTTGATAAAGGGAAGGTTTAGCTCCCGGCACTCCTCCTCCAGGACGCCACTGACAACCTCAACCCCCTGCTCCTGCAGATAGCGGCTTCCGCTTCCTCTCATCAGGGGATTGGGATCTTCCATTCCCACAACCACCCTTTTGATTCCGGCAGCAGCAACAGCGCGGCTGCAGGGCGGGGTTCGACCAGTATGGTTACAAGGCTCTAACGTGACATAGATTGTTGCTCCTCGCGCCTGTTCACCGGCCTTGCGCAGAGCATGGATTTCAGCATGGGGAGTACCGGCTTTTTTGTGATACCCGCGGCTGATCACGGTATCA
Organism: uncultured Desulfocapsa sp.; assembly: GCA_964409855.1. Taxonomy (GTDB): domain Bacteria; phylum Desulfobacterota; class Desulfobulbia; order Desulfobulbales; family Desulfocapsaceae; genus Desulfocapsa. The sequence continues at coordinate 36,745 of CAYPEU010000009.1, read as the reverse complement.
CCTTGAACAACCACTGCCCCGACGCAAGGGTTAGGGGAGGTTCTCCCCAATCCTTTGCGTGCCTGTCGCAGAGCAAGGCGCATAAAGCGGAGGTCAGCAGGAGTGGCAGTCATCGGTTCAGGACTTTTCTTCAGGATTGGTTTCATCCCTGGAATCGAGCAAGCCCTTTAATTCATGCATAAATTCATTGACGTCCTTGAATTGACGATAAACAGAGGCAAAACGAACATAGGCCACCTCATCAAGCCGCGGCAGTTCTTCCATCACCCACTCACCAATCACCTTGGATGGAACTTCTTTGGAACCATAATCCTGCAGCTTACTTTCAATTTCATCGACGAATTCATCGATTTCTTCACAGCTGACAGGCCGTTTTTCGCAGGCCTTTTCCAGGCCTACCAGCATCTTTTTGCGATCCCAGATCTCTCTCCGGCCATCCTTCTTGACCAGCATGGGAAGCATAACCTCCAACCGCTCATAGGTGGTGAAGCGCTGTTCACAGGAGAGACAGGAACGCCTTCTCCTGGTGATAGTGCATTCCTTATTCAAGCGTGAGTCTATGACCTTGTTATCAAGGTGACCGCAATAGGGACATTTCATGCTGGCTCCACGGACTATATAATGGCTGATAGGGGAAATTTATCACACAATGCACGCACTTCCTTACGAACGACAGAAATGGTCGTCTCCTCTCGATCTCTGATAACACGTTCAATCCAATCTGCAATGAGTTCCATCTCAGGAATTTTAAGGCCTCTGGTGGTCACAGCAGGGGTACCTACTCGTACACCGGAAGTGACAAAACGCGACTGACCATCAAAGGGAATAGCATTTTTATTGACGGTGAGGCCAGCCTTTTCAAGAAGTTCCTCAGCCTCCTTCCCTGTGATGTCTTTACTGGTGAGATCAAGCAGGAGAAGGTGATTGTCGGTTCCTCCGGATACCAGGCGGAAGCCTCTGTCCGCGAGATTCCTGCCCAGGGCAACAGCGTTGTCCACCACCTGTTGCTGATATTTTTTAAAGGAATCATTCATTGCCTCTTTAAAACCAACTGCCTTAGCTGCAATGACATGAACAAGCGGTCCTCCCTGAATCCCAGGGAAAATATTAGAATTGAGGCTTTTCCCCCACTTTTCTTTTGCAAGGATCAATCCGCCCCTGGGACCACGCAGGGTTTTGTGGGTGGTCGATGTGACAAAGTCAGCATAGGGGACCGGTGAAGGATGCACTCCGCCGGCGACCAGGCCGGCAATATGGGCCATATCCACCATGAACAGAGCGCCTATCTGATCGGCAATTTTCCTAAATCCTTCAAAGTCAATGAATCGGGAATAGGCACTGGCTCCAGCCACGATCATCTTCGGGTGATTTTCAAAGGCAATGCGCTCTACCTCTTCCATGTTGATCTGTTCTGTCTTTCGATCAACCCCATAGGAAATAAAATTAAACAACTGTCCTGAAAAATTTACAGCACTGCCATGGGTCAGATGTCCGCCATGGGCCAGATCCATGCCCAGTACCTTATCACCAGGTTTCAGGGTCGCAAAGTAGACAGCCATATTGGCCTGAGAACCGGAATGGGGCTGTACGTTGGCATACTCAGCGCCAAATATTTCTTTGGCCCTGTTAATGGCCAGAGACTCGACCTCATCAGCATAGTCGCATCCGCCGTAATATCTCTTTTTGGGATAGCCTTCTGCATACTTATTGGTAAAAATAGACCCCTGAGCCTCAAGAACCGCCCCCGAGACAATATTCTCCGATGCGATTAACTCGATCTGACTATTCTGGCGGTCAAATTCACTGTTTATAATTCCAAAGACATCCGAATCCGTCTCTTGCAGGGATGACATGATAACACTCCTCTCACTTCAAAAAAAATAACAGAAAAAAACCGGCATACCCTATTTTGGAATGCCGGTTTTTCATGTATCAGTATGATATAATCATATTAACTGAACAACTCTATACGGCGCAGATGCCTTCCACCACCAAAATCTGTACTCAACCAGGTGCGCACGATCTCTTCAGCGATACCAGGACCTGTCACCCGTTCTCCCATACAGAGTACATTGGCATCATTATGCTCACGACTCATCCGTGCTGCATACTGTTCACTGCACAAGGCAGCCCTGATCGTATCGTGTTTATTGGCTGCCATGGACATTCCGATACCGGTTCCACAGATTAGGATTCCCTTTTCTGCTTCACCGGTGATCACTTTTTCACACACCGCGTCAGCCAGCTGTGGATAATCCACGGACTCAATATCAAAACAGCCCACATCCTCAATGTCATGGCCAAGCACCTGCAACAGATCAAGGATGCCTTTTTTTAAGGCAAATCCACCATGATCCGAGCCAATTGCTATCTTCACTTCTGTCTCCTTTGCAGCTGATTCCGGCCGAACAAATCCAAAAGACAATCAACCATCAAAACGCTTCATGATCACAACGCCGTTGGTGCCGCCAAAACCAAATGAATTGGACAGAGCAGCTCGGATTTCCATCTTCCTCGCCTCATGAGGAACGTAATCAAGATCACACTCAGGACTCGGATTCTGCAGGTTAATTGTGGGTGGCGCGATCTGATCCTTTATACTGAGCACTGTAAAAGCAGCCTCGATTCCCCCGGCAGCACCAAGCATATGTCCTGTCATCGATTTTGTGGAACTGATGGCAAGTTTGTTTGCATGATCACCAAAGACTGTCTTGATAGCCTGGGTTTCACAGCGATCATTCAAAGGCGTCGATGTCCCGTGTGCATTGATATAATCAATGTCTTCAGGAGCAAGTCCTGCGTCATCAAGGGCCATTTTCATGCATCGTGCTGCCCCCTCTCCATTTTCTGGGGGTGCTGCAATATGGTAGGCATCGCTTGATGCTCCATAGCCGACCACCTCAGCATATATTTCCGCCTCCCTGGCCAGGGCATGATCCAGCTCTTCAAGAACCAATATTCCAGAACCCTCAGAGATGATAAAACCATCCCGGTCTTTATCAAAAGGACGTGATGCCTCTTCCGGGGCATCATTTCTGGTGGACAAGGCCTTCATGGAGGAAAAGCCTCCAACACCTAAAGGACAGACAACCGATTCTGCACCGCCTGTGACAACAACGTCGCTGTCACCATAGACAATGGAACGAAAGGCCTCTCCTACTGCATGGGTACCAGCTGCACAGGCAGTGGAAAGGGAAAGGTTCTGACCTTTCGCTCCAATCTGCATGGAGATGTGCCCGGAAGGCATATTAGGAATAGCCATGGGTATGAAAAACGGTGAAATTCTTCTGGCCCCGCGTTCGGTATAAGCAGTATGATTTTTTTCAATGGTGGGTAGGCCACCTATTCCGCAGCCCGTGATCACCCCGACACGATTACAGTTGTCGTCGTTTATCGTTATCCCGCTGTCTTCTACGGCCAATCGTGCAGCCACAATTCCGTATTGAACAAAAAGATCGAGATGCTTTGCCGATTTTTTATCGAAATGGTCTTCCTGGTTATAATCCTTGACTTCCGCTGCTATCTGAGCAGCAAATTCACTGGCATCAAAACGGGTGATAGAAGCAACACCGCTCTTCCCGGCACAGATATTATTCCAGGTTTTTTCCGTTCCTGTTCCCAAGGGGGTTACCAATCCAATACCGGTAACCACGACTCTACGTTTTGCCATTGAACTCCTCTTGAAATTGGTTATGCCTTTTCTGATGGGGAGTTTCCGGAACTTTGCGGTTCCAGGAAAACAATTATTTCAAATTGTTGACAAAATCGATAGCATTCTGCACAGTGGAAATCTTCTCAGCTTCTTCGTCTGGAATCTCCACATCAAACTCTTCTTCCATGGCCATGATCAGTTCAACAAGATCCAATGAATCTGCACCAAGATCATCAACAAAGGATGCATTAGCGACAACTTTTTCTTTATCAACACTCAGCTGTTCAACAATAATATCAATCATCTGCTGTTCAATTGCCATTTTCTATCTCCTGTATGGTTTTATCTATTCTTTTAAAGCGAGCCCCAGCTTCAACGGAAACTCTATTACAACATAATTAACATGGGTCTATTAGTAACAGACTCCATGCAAACTGTAAATCACATATACATGCCGCCATTCACATGAATGGTCTGCCCGGTGATATAGCCACTATCATTTCCAACGAGATAGGCAACGGCGCCTGCCACGTCTTCCGGGCTGCCCAGGCAGGCAAGCGGAATCTCAGCCTTTATCTTTTCCTGGACCTCTTCGGGAAGCGCCTTGGTCATATCTGTCACGATATATCCAGGGGCCACTCCATTCACCGTAATGTTGCGGGAAGCGAATTCCCTGGCAGTGGACTTGGTCAAGCCCTGCATGCCAGCCTTGGCAGATGCATAGTTGATCTGCCCGGCATTGCCGGCAAAACCGATCACTGAAGTAATATTGACGATACGCCCCCATCTCTTTTTCATCATTGCCCTGGACACTGCCTTGGCACAGATGAAAGCCCCCTTGAGATTGGTATCAAGCACTGCATCCCAGTCAGCTTCTTTCATCCGGGCCATCAATCCATCCCTGGTGATGCCTGCGTTATTCACCAGGATGTCTAGGGAACCGGCACCCTTAATGAGATGTTTGATGGCTTCTTCAGCCTGAGCGGCATCAGCCACGTCAAAGGCAACGATATCAGCAGATCCGCCGGCAGCAACAATTTCCTGTTGTGTTTCCTCTGCAGCCTGAGAGTTGCTGACATAATTAATGAAAACATGGGCTCCCATTGCTGCCAGGCGGATAGAGATAGCTCGTCCGATTCCTCTGCTGCCGCCGGTAACCAGTGCATTTTTACCTTTCAGACTCATGATCCACGTTTTCCTTCTATTCTGGTGATAAGCAGGGGGAGAATTTCAAACATATCTCCTACAATACCAAAATCTGCAACATCAAAGATCGGTGCATCTTCATCACGATTGATGGCAACGATGGTCTCTGACGACTGCATTCCTGCCACGTGTTGGATAGCTCCGGAGATACCGCAGGCAATGTAGAGTTTCGGGGCCACGGTCTTTCCCGTCTGCCCAACCTGATGCGGATATCCGATCCATCCGGCATCGACCACTGCTCGGCTGGCGGCCACGGCAGCATCCATGGACGCTGCAAGTTCACGAATGAGTTTAAATCCCTTTTCACTGTCCAATCCACGACCACCGGCCACCAGGATGTCTGACTCCTGAATGTTTACATCATCCTGCTCTGAAATAACAGATTCCAGGACGCGTACCTTGGTCTGCAGCCGAGCAGGATCCGGTGCAACGTCCACAATCTCTCCCTGCCTGGCTTCGTCAAACTCCAGAGCCTGCATAACCTTTGGGCGGACAGTGGACATCTGGGGCCTGGAACTGGGGCAGACAATGGTGGCCATGATATTTCCACCAAATGCAGGGCGAGTCTGGAGAAGAGCTCCATCGTCTGCACGAATATCAAGCTGGGTACAGTCAGCTGTCAGGCCGGCCCCAAGGCTATTGGCAACGCCTGGGATGAATGATCGACCAATGGCGGTGGCTCCGGCAAGGACAATCTCAGGCTTGTGAGTTTTGATGAGATCTGTGAGCACTGCACCGTAAGATTCATCTGTAAAATAGGTCAGCGCCTGATTATCAATGCGGTAGACGGTATCCGCTCCATGCCCAATCAGCCGCTCTGCACTCTCACCTGTATCAGCGCCAATGAGGACGGCAGAGAGGGGTACACCCCGGGCATCGGCAAGTTTCCGGCCTGCTCCGAGAAGTTCCAGGGACACCGGAGCCAAGACACCAGCCCTGAACTCGCAATACACCCAGACTCCATTCCAACTGCCCAGGTCAACCTGAACACTCTTCTCCCCTCCCTCAATTGTAAGGGCTTCAACCTCACAACTATCCACACAGGCACCACAGAGGGTGCAGGCGTCACCGACCACTGCGTAGCCGTCAACGACCTCGATGGCACCAAAGGCACAGCTGTCTTCACAGACACCGCAACCGATACAGAGTTCACTATCTACGATCAACATGATTTTCTCCTGTCTGACTAGAGGTAGACAGCAAGCTTTTCAACCAGCTGCTCAATCTGCTCTTCAATACTCCCTGTCAGGATGGCACGTTCGCCGCGAGGGGGCGGAGGAAAGACATCGACCACCTGTGTGGGTGATCCGGGAAGACCTATACAGGATGAATCGGCACCAATATCCTCGGCTGACAGGATCTTGAACTCCGCCTTTTTGGCTTTCATTTTCCCCTTCAGGGACGGGACTCGCGGTTCGTTCAGATCTTTCACTACGGTGAGCAGGGCAGGACATGAAACAGCCACCACATCGTAGCCATCATCCATCATCCGCTCCATGACCAGTTCTGTCTCGCTTGCCTCCCGAACCTTCTGCACACAGGTGACAAAGGGGATATCAAGCTGCATGGCAAGTCCTGGCCCTACCTGGGCGGTGTCCCCGTCAATGGCCTGCTTGCCACAGAGGATGAGATCAAAATCTCCTATCATCTGCACGGCCTTGGCCAGGGTATAGGAGGTGGCCCAGGTATCGGCTCCGGCAAAGGCCCGGTCGGAAACAAGCACCCCGTGGTCTGCCCCGCAGGATATCGCCTGCCGGAGAACCTCCACGGCCTGAGGAGGCCCCATGCTGAGCACAGTCACCTCGCCGCCGAGTTGTTCCTTTAAGCGCACACCCTCTTCCAGGGCATGCTGGTCATAGGGGTTCATAATGGATTGAACCCCTTCCCTGGCCAGGGTGTTGGTTTCAGGATCCAGCCGCACATCCTTGGCATCAGGAACTTGTTTGACACAGACAATAATCTTCATTGCTTTCCTCTCGCAGGTCTATTTGCGGGAATATTCTTTATTGAGTTCTTGTCCGATGACGTTGCGCTGCACCTGGTTCGTTCCTTCATAGATCTGGAGAATCTTGGCATCACGCATCATTTTCTCCACAGGGTATTCGCGCATATAGCCATATCCACCCATGACCTGCACAGCATCGGTACTCACCTTCATGGCCATATCTGTGGCCATAACCTTACACATGGAGGAGACCTTGGACATGTCTTTGGGATGGGCATCTATATGTTTTGCGGAGGCGTAGACCAGGGCACGCGAGGCCTCAAGTTGAATGGCCATATCGGCGAGCATGTGCTGCACGGCCTGAAAGGAGATAATGGGTTTTCCAAACTGCACCCGCTGCTTGGCATAACTCGCAGCCTCGTCAACGCAGGCCTGCCCGATCCCAAGTCCCAGGGCGGCAATGCCCGGCCGAGAGGAATCCAGGGTCTTCATGACCGTAATAAATCCAGTTCCCTGCCGCCCGATGATACGGTCTTTGGGAATTCGGCAATCTTTGAAAATGAGTTCAGTGGTGGATGAGGCACGGATGCCCATCTTCTTCTCTTTGGGTCCGCAGGAGAAACCAGAGTCACCTTCTTCCACCACAAACATGGAAGCACCGCGAGCCCCTTTTTTTCGATCAGTGATTGCCACCACAGTGTAGATCTGCGCTTCGCCACCGTTGGTAATCCACTGTTTGGTCCCATTAATGACCCACTCATCACCATCAAGTACTGCAGTAGTCTGAATGCCTGAGGCATCTGAACCGGCATTGGCCTCAGTGAGACCAAAGGCAGCAAATTTTTCTCCACTGGCAACAGGCGGCAGATATTTTTCTTTCAACTCCTTAGAGCCGGAAATAATGATGGGATAGATGCCAAGGGCACTGGCAGCAAAGGCAGTACCTATGCCGATACAGCCTCTCCCCAGCTGCTCCAGAGCCAAAACGATATCCAGACATCCGCCGCCGAACCCGCCGTATTCTTCAGGAATCGGTACCCCGAAGAGATCGGCTTGGGCCATACTGTTGAGAATTTCACGTGGAAATTCATCTTTTTCATCTAATTCTGCACGGTGTGGAATGATACGTTCGTCAGTAATCTGTTTAGCGATCTCAACGATCATATCCTGTTCTTCTGAAAGAAAATAATCCATCGTTTCTCCTGTTTACCATCTTAGCAAAGCAGCTCCCCAGGTGAACCCGCCACCAAAAGAGCAGACCAAAAGGAAATCATCGGGCCTCAGTCTTCCTTCCCGGTTTGCCTCGTCAAGGGCAATGGGTATGGAAGCAGCGGATGTATTACCATATTTCTGAACGTTTATGAATACTTTTTCTTCTGGGAGGTCCAGGCGGGAGACAAGCTTATTGAGGATGCGAATATTGGCCTGGTGGGGGATCATAAGTGCTATGGAATCAAGGTCCACCTTCTCCCTTTCCAAGAGTTCAAGGATGGCCCCTTCCATGGCCTTCACTGCGTACTTAAAGACCTCCCTGCCCTCCATGAGGATATGGGTGCCGGGATTATCAGGCTGAGTCAGATCAGGGTTACAGGAAGGAGCAGTGTGCATATAGAGGAGATTCCAGAGATTGCCATCTGAAAACAGGTTGGAAGCCACAACTCCACGCGGTTCGTCACGATATTCCATGACCACGGCACCGGCACCATCACCAAAGAGAATGCAGGTATTCCGATCCTGCCAGTTGGTACGACTGGAGAGCGTCTCTGCTCCGATAAGCAGAATCTTTTTCTCCCTGTCAACACGGAGAGACTTGTCCGCCATATCCAGACCATAAAGAAAACCGGAACAGGCAGCGTTGATGTCATAGGCAAAGGCTTTAGTCGCACCAAGCTCTTTTTGCACAAAACAACCACAGGAGGGCATGAGCATGTGAGAACTCATTGTGGCAACAATTATGAGGTCAAGCTCATCGGCTCTCACCCCTGCCATTTCTAAAGCCCGCTCGCCAGCTACGGTTGCCAGACGATAGCTCTCTTCTCCCTTACCACTGATTCGGCGAGTGTTGATCCCGGTACGGGTACGAATCCATTCATCACTGGTATCAATTATTTTCTCCAGGTCCTGGTTGGAAAGAACCCTGTCCGGAAGGCATGAACCGGTTCCCAGGATGACTGCGCCCATCAGTTCATCTCCTTTCCGGTACTGAGATTTTCGGCAAGAGAGTCTGCGATTTTTTCGTTGATCTTCATCTCCACAATCTTTCCAGCTTCAATGAGTGCGTTCTTAATTGCCGTAGCACTGGATTTCCCATGACAGATCAGCCCTGTTCCATTGATCCCTAAAAGGGGTGCACCACCATATTCAGCATAGTCCACACGCTTTTTTAAACGACGAAATACCGGACGGGCAAGGAGATAACCGATCTTTGCTGACCAGGAACTCATGATCCCTTCACGAATCATCTGTCCTGCAGCTTCGGCCAAGCCCTCACTCACTTTCAGACAGATATTTCCAACAAAGCCATCACAGACGATGACATCAACATCTCCTTGAAAGATATCTCTTCCCTCTACATTGCCGACGAAATTCAAGGAACTTCCAGCCAGCATGGCATGGGCATCCTTCACTAACTGATTTCCCTTTCCGGTTTCTTCACCAATGCTTAAGATTCCCACACGGGGAACACCGATCTCATAAATCTGGGAATAGGCAGAGGCCATGAGAGCAAACTGAAACAGATGCTGAGGGCGACAATCTACGTTTGCCCCAACATCCATCATCACTACAGGTTTTTTCAGGGTGGGTAAGATACTGGCAATACCAGGTCGGGAAACCAGCTTCAAGCGTCCAAGCTTACGAACAGCTGCCGCCATTGTTGCCCCGGAATTCCCGGCACTGACCGCAGCATCCACTTGTCCATTACGGACAAGATCAAAAGCGACCATCACAGAGGCGTTCTTTTTCTTCCGAATGGCCTCCACAGGGGATTCCCCCATCTCAACCATTTCCGATGTGTGAACGATGGGCAACCTGGACGCAACATCACTGTTGGGAGACAAGCGATCAAGAGCGGAACGGATAGACGGCTCATCCCCGACCAGAGTCACCCTCAGGTTCGCCTCCTGTACTGCCTGTATTGCCCCGGCAATCAGCTCATCAGGCCCATGGTCTCCTCCCATGGCATCCAAGGCAATATGCACGGCAAATATCCTACTCTATTTCCGCATCCAGACTAAAAACAGAACGCCCCTTGTACATACCGCAACTTGGACAGAGACGATGGGGTTGTTTGGGTTCGCCGCATTCTGCACAGGTGGAAACACCAGGTGCGCTCAAGGCATCATGAGACCTTCTTTTGCGGGTACGTGAATGGGAATGTCTTCTTTTGGGCAGAGCCATACTTTCCTCCAATAGATCAACTGCCGCCAGGCGGCATGAAATAACTTATTTTATATTTATTTTTTTAAAACAGCAAAAGGGGAGCCTGAATTGTCTTCAATGCATTGACATGTATTGTTGTTCAGGTTCACACCACAACCATCACATAATCCTCTACACATTTCATCACACAGGCAATGAGTGGGCAAGGCCAGAAAAATCTGTTCCTTGAGGATCATGTCACTTTCGATGAACGGCTCATCAAGATAGACCGTCTCAGAGTCTTCATCAGTACAACCATACTCTTTTGGTATCTGCGGCTCATCATCTAGCCGAAAGGTGTAGGTAAAATCTTCCGCCACTTCGCAGTCGACCTCGGTGCTGCACCTATTGCAAGGAAGAGTAAGCCGAGCCTGCAGACTTCCTGTCACAACGAACAGATTCTTACTGAACCGTTTGACAGTAATCTCTGCCTCCACCGGTACACTCTGTTCCAAATCGGCACCGGAGAAGTGAATCGATTCCTCAATCCTATATCTACGCCTCTCACTGCCGATATCAGTAAGTAAAATTTTCATCATCTCTCCGCAACTGACAACAAGGGGATGGGACGAATTCGATAGAAATACCCAATTTTTTTAAGAATGGCTAGAAAAAAATTCTTGTCGCCCAGTTTACGGTAAAAAAACAGGGTGAACAAGAAAAAAACACCCAAGACTGCCGCTCGATTGGCTTGAAAGGGAACCCTACAAAACGCGGGCAAGTCGATCTGATGTCTTTTCCAGACGTAATGAGACAATGGAGAGGATATGTTCAAGGAAACGGCAGGCTAGGTCACTGGAATGCTCCCTCAGGGTGGCAAAATCTTCTTTTTTAAAACCATAGAGCATGCAATCTTCGATGGCCACAACCCGTGTCTGTCGGGAATAGTTCTGCAGGAGAGCAGCCTCACCAACGATAGCCCCCGGATCCAGCAAGGCGATAACCTGCATTTTTTCCAGAAACCCGGTAAATTTATGCACGGAAAGACGTCCCTTGCTCAAAAAGTAAAGTACCTCAGCAGAATCATCATATTCAAATAAGGCCTCTCCTGCCGAGATCCTTTTCTCACTCAACAGAGAAATGAAGAAATGATAATCTTCCTCATTCATGAACGGCAAAGAGAGATCCACTAGTTGCTTTCCTCTTCTATAAAGCTTGCATTCTTCTCTTCCAAGATCTTGACCAGCCCATCAAATTTTTCTTTTCTGAGTATGGACTTGAACTGTTCCCTGTAATTACGAACCAGGCTCACGCCTTCTATGTTAATATCGTAGACCTTCCAGATGGATTCCTTCTGCATCATGACATAAAGAACTGGGATAGCAACTCCGTTATCATCGACAACGGTGTTGACCACTGCCCTTTGCCCCTTTATCCGTTCTTGCTGAAACTGCACATCCTGCCCCCCTGAGTAGCTTTCCAGCTTCCCGATATAGGCGTTTTCCAGAAGTTTGGTGAAAAGCTGCTCAAAATGAACACGCTGCTGCTCATCAATCGTTTTCCAAGTCTTCCCCAGTACACGTTTTGACATCTCTGCAAAATCAAAGCCCTGAACGGCGACGGCCATGATCTTCTCCCGTCTCTTTGTTTTACGTTCACTTCCTGCAAGATCTGGATCCGCAAGAATCTCTTTGATTTTATCAAGGGTGGGTTTCAATTCTTCAGTCGGTCCCAACGAAGCACGGGCATGAGCCAGGCCGCTGAAAAGGCAGAAGCAGAGGACAAGAAAAAAGAGACGCCTAATGGTCATGGTGATATCCTTACAACTAAAGTTCAATTACAACTCATTCACAACAGGTTGCTTAGCTGTTTTACCCTTAATCTTATTTCTCCTGTAGTCAAGATAGACCTGACGCATGGAGACGTAAGGATCCAGTGCATATTTCTTTAAATCCTCATAGACTTCAGGGTTGAGAGAGAGCAGGTTAATTCTGTTTCCGGAATAGTAAGTGGCACTGATGAAAAAATCGCTGTTGAAATAGACAACAGGATGCGAGTAGGCATCACCGGCAAAACCAAAGCTATCCCTCACATTGGACGGTCCGATAAAGGGCCAGCAAAGATAGACGCCCTCCCCTACTCCCCAGACACCAAGGGTCTGGCCGAAGTCCTCAGGCTTTGGTTCCAGACCAAAATCAACAAGGGCCGGGTCCCCCAGCCCCAAAACGCCAAGGGTAGAATTGATGAGGAAACGGGAAAGGACAATCCCCGCATCACTGATTTCTCCCTGCAACAGATTGTTTAAAAAACGGATGGGGGCAGCTACATTGGTAAAAAAATTCCCGAAAGAGTAGCGGAAGTCTATAGGCACGACTGCAGAGTAGGCCTTGTTCACCGGTTTCAGGACCCAGAAGTAGAGTTTATCATTAAACTCAAAAAAGAATCTGTTCATGGGTTCAAGGGGATCATAATATTCCGGTTCGAAAACGAGATCATCACCGTAGAAATCATCACTCAGAAGATCAAAACCATCTTCCACCCCTTGAGCCGATTCCTCTGCTTCAGGAGCAAGATCTTCTGCTGACCTCCTCTGGGCACAACCCTGCGATGTCAGCAGAAGAAGCAGCACGAGGCAGCAGAGGATATTATATCTCGTTCGTGTCATCATAGCAGGAGTCCCTGGACCACCCAGGTTATTTTTTTACATCACCAAAAGCAAACTTGCTGATAAGAGACTCAAGGTCCACCGCTGATTCTGTGTCTATCAGGACATCGCCTTCATGAAAAAGCTCTTCATCTCCCCCCAAAGTCAACTGGATGTATTTATCTCCAATCAGTCCCTTTGATTTGACCGAAGCCATTGAATCAACGGAAACCTGAACACCCTTATCAACCTGCAACGAAATATTGGCAACGCCATCTTCATCAAGCCAGATAGCGGAGACCTGCCCCACTATCACTCCGGCGACCTGCACCGAGGCACCCTTTTTTGTTCCGGATATATTATCAAACTGGGCAGTTATGGTATAGCTTTTCCTGCTGCTCAAAAACGGGACCTCACCCAGCTGCAGGGCCAGATAGCCAAAGGCGAGAAACCCACCAATGAGAAAGAGACCAACCCAGAATTCAATACCGTGGTTTTTCATTGTTCCACCAAGTGACTCTGATAAATTTCCCCCATAGTGGTTTTGACAAACTCTTTGATATGGGGTTGCTGCGACCACTGAATCGCCTCGGGAGAGGTAAATACATCCATCTCCCCGTTATTGAGGACGATAACCTGATCGGCAAGATTAAATACTTTGGGAATATCATGACTGACAATTACAGAGGTGTAGCCCATCTGCTTCTGGGTCCGGGCAAAGAGCTGGTAGATCTCCTGGGTCATTACCGGATCAAGTCCGGTAGTCGGCTCATCAAAAAGCATGATCTCCGGTTTCAACTGCAGTGCTCTGGCAAGACCTGCCCGTTTTTTCATACCACCACTGAGTTGAGCCGGAAATTTTTCCTCATGCCCCAGGAGTTCCAACTGCTCCAAAGTGGACAGTACCTGCTCTCTTATCTCAATCTCGGTCTTTTGGGTACGCTCTCTGAGCGGCAAAGCCACGTTCTCAAAAACTGTCAAGGAATCAAAAAGCGCTGCCCCTTGAAAAAGGACGCCGAAACGAGTCCGCAACTCTTCCAGTTCCCGTCCTCGAATTCTGGTACTCTCCTTGCCGGCTACAAAAATCTGTCCACAGTCAGCCCGCATGAGCCCCAACACCAGCTTGAGGGTGACACTCTTTCCCTGGCCGCTGCCGCCGGCGATCACCGTGGTTTTACCGGCAGGAATGGTAAAATTCACCTTATCCAGAATGACCTGCCTGCTCCCATCTTCCCGGACAAAGGATTTTTCCACGCCTTTAAATTCTATGGCAATATCGTTCATAGGAGGACAGCTGTGAGCAGATAATCAAAAACAAGAACGGAAATCGATGATAGAACAACAGCCTGGGTGGTGACTCTGGAAACACTCTGTGCCCCAAAACCGGCTCCCCTGATCTGTTGCACAAAATATCCACGCCCGGTACAGATCCATACCACCAGCAAGCCAAAAACAAAGGATTTCACAACACCCAGCCAGATATCATGATTGGTGACACTGGTACGCATCCCTTCAAAATAGCTGCCTGGATTGACCCCCATCAACTTGACCCCGGCCACATAGCCGCCGGCAATACCAATCACGTCAAAGAGTACGGTGAGCAAGGGAACCGAGACAAGAGCTGCAAGGAATTTCGGGGAGATCATATAGCGAAAAGGATTAACAGCCATACAGTCCAGGGCATCAATCTGCTCGGAGATTCTCATGATTCCAATTTCTGCGCACATGGCAGAGCCTGCACGTCCAGCAACCATCAAGGCAGTGAGCACAGGTCCCAGTTCCATGATCAGGGTGAGAGAGACCGCTGAACCCAGCATGCCTTCGGCACCAAACTTATGCAGGGTATAGTACCCCTGTAACCCCAGCACCATCCCTGTGGAGGCGGCAGTAAAAAAAATGACCACCAGTGAGCCGACACCAATAAAATGCATCTGACGAAGGAATTCAGCAAAACGAAAGGGACGCCTGAAACAGCCCTGCATTGCCTGCAGCAGATAAAGCCCCATGCGGCCCAGGTCATGGATCACGTACAGACCTGTATTGCCCAATCGTGCTATGGAGTTCTGCGGCATGGAATTGGTACCGATATATGTATTAGAAAAGACGACACTCGATGCCCCTGCCCGACAGGAGTCAAACGATAACTGGATTTATAGATGCCTATGATAGAAGTTGAACTCTGGAATGTCAATGCTTGAGAACAATTCCGAAGGGGAGATGTTGCGGTTTTTTCACTAAAAAAAGAGGTATGTCAACGCCTCTGGGGGAAAATATTTTTTTCAAGACAGGGGGGCAAATGAATGTTGATTAACTCGTAAAAAACCGCATTCCGAGGTGGTTAAACAAACAACGTCATATGCGAAGCGTACAAATTTGATGGAATGAGGCGTAGATAGGCTACACCGCAGTGACTGAGAACTTGCACCACAAGGGTACTTCCTGCGGGGCGCATCAACGAAGCAGATGAAAAATTTTCAAAGTCTACGCGTATCTATGACGCTATCAACTTTTTCTTGGATCAAAGGTCTCCCGCAACGCCTCCCCGATAAAAATGAGCAGGACCAGTGTCCCTACCAGGACAACAAAGGTGGAAAGCGACAGCCACCAGGCATCGATATTTGCCTTGCCCTGGGCCAGCAACTCGCCAAGGCTTGGAGTTGCCGGCGGTACGCCCAGTCCGAGAAAGTCCAGACTGGTGAGGGCCAGGATGGATGCAGACATCCTGAAGGGAAGAAAGGTGATCACTGGAGTCATACCATTGGGCAGGAGGTGCCTATACATAATGGTCACATTGGAGACACCGAGAGCCTTGGCCGCCTTCACATATTCCATATTTCTGCCTTTGAGAAATTCCGCACGCACGTAATCAGAAAGTCCCATCCAGCTGAACAGGGAGAGAAGTATGAGGAGAAGGAGGACACTGGGCTTGAAAATGGAGGCAAAGATGATCAACAGGTAGAGCTCGGGCATGGCACCCCATATCTCAATAAAGCGCTGAAAGAAAAGATCAATCCGGCCACCGAAAAATCCCTGAACCGCTCCGGCAATGATCCCGAAAATGGTACCCACCCCGGTGAGGGCAAAACCAAAGAGTACGCTCAAACGAAAGCCATAGAGCAGGCGGGCAAAGACATCTCTTCCCCGGTCATCTGTTCCAAGAATATTTTCCCTGGTGGGAGGAGAGGGAACCGGTCCGTCTATATCAAAGTTGATGGACTGAAAGCTGTGTCGATTCAATGAAAAATAGGCTCTGTTCCCATTTGTTGTCAGACGCTCAACAATATAGGGGTCGAGGTAGTCGGTCGCTGTCTCAAAATCACCGCCAAAGGTTGTTTCAGGATAGGTATGCAGCAGAGGAAAATAGGCCTTTCCCTCGTAGATGACCAGGAGAGGGACATCATTACTGATCCCCTCGGCAAAGAGACTGAGGAAAAAACAAAAGGAAAAAACAAGAAGACTGTAAAAACCTCTCCGGTTGCGGCGAAAACGTCGCCACCGCCTGCGCCCCAGCCCCATGGCCTTGTCCTTTCCAAGCTTCTCAGTCAACGCTTTCAAAACTTATCCTCGGATCCACAAAGACGTAGCTCAAATCAGAGAGCAGGCGGGAAAACAGGCCGATAATGGTAAAAAAGTACAAGGTTCCCAACACCACTGGATAATCGCGATTGAGAACTGACTGATAGGCAAGCAGCCCCATCCCGTCCAGGGAAAAAATCGTCTCAATGAGCAGGCTGCCGGTGAAAAAGGCGCCAATGAAATATCCGGGGAATCCTGTGATAATAGGGATAATACCATTTCTAAAGACATGCTTGTACAGGACCTGCTGCTCACTGAGCCCCTTGGCCCGAGCCGTGAGTACATACTGTTTACGAATCTCTTCCAGGAAGGAATTTTTGGTGAGCATGGTCATCACTGCCAGACTCCCCACCGCTCCGGAAATGATGGGCAGGACCATGTGCCAGAGATAATCGAGAATCTTCTGAACCAGCCCCATTTCCGCCCACCCGTCCGAAACCAGCCCACGCAGGGGGAAGATATTCCAGAAAGAACCTCCTCCGAAGAGCACAATAAGGACAATGGCAAGGACAAAACCGGGAATGGCATATCCCACCAGAATGGCACTACTGGTCAGGATATCAAAACGGGAGCCGTCACGCACTGCCTTGGATATCCCCAGAGGGATACAGACCCCATAGACAATAACAAAACTCCACAGACCAAGGGACATGGACACAGGCATCCGTGAAATCACAAGATCCACCACAGATCGATGGTAATAATAGGAGAAACCGAAATCAAAAACGAGATAATTTTTCATCATGGTGAGAAAACGCTGGAGCGGCGGTTTATCAAAGCCATAGAGTTCCCGGAGCTTTTCCACACGGTCGGAGTCCAGACCGGAGTCCCCGCGATAGAGCGAGGAACCTCCTCCCACTTCTCCTCCTTTCCCAAGCCCTTCCATCTCAGCCACCATTCGCTCCACCGGACCGCCGGGGACGAATTGAGTCACTGTAAAGGTGATCAACATCACTCCAAACAGGGTTGGGATCATCAGTCCCACACGTTTCAGGATATAAAATATCATAGTGTCAGGTGTTGCTTCTCTTTCCAGGGCTCATCTTTTTATAAGGAAAAGCCCTGGAGGAATCTTTTCACGAGCCCATGAGGGATGCAAGTATCTTAACAGGAAGAAGTAACTATTGGAATCGTATTCTTATTTTGTTTCTTGTTATCACGGGCAAACAACGCACTTATAATCCGGCAATAAAATACATACTGTGCGATTACTGCTTGTATTTTTTTTACCGATATGTCTTGTTTCAAAAAAACAATTCCACTGAAGGATCGCATTAAAACTTTTTTTACAGAGCAGGCAGCAATGATTACCAGCGCAGAAGATCTCCAGGCCCTGATCGAACGAGCACGCCAAACTGATGCAGTGGCCCTGGATACGGAGTTTATCTGGGAACGAACCTATTATCCTCGCCTTGGATTGATCCAGCTGGCTCTTTCCAACGAAGAGTGTTTTCTCATCGATCCTTGCGCACTGGATGACCTTTCTCCCCTGGGAGAATTACTCGCTGACCCCGCAGTTGTCAAAATATTTCATGATGCTCCGCAAGACCTTGCCATCCTGCGCAGTGCCACAGGAGCTGATCCCAAAAACATATTTGATAGCAGGCTGGCAGCAGGCTTTGCCGGTCTCTCCTCCACCCTTTCTCTGGCAGCCCTGGTCGAACTCCTCCTTGACATCAAACTGGAAAAGACCCAGACCCGGACAAACTGGCTCAAACGCCCACTGGACCCTCGGCAAGAGGAATATGCCCTGGACGATGTTCGTTATCTGCGCGCAGTACGGGTCCTGCTGCTGGCCCGCGTCATCCCGGACACCCAGAGATGGCTGACAGAAGAACTGGAGAAGCTGGACGAGCCTGCAAGCTATGCAGGAATAAACGACCGGGAACGGTATCTCAAGATAAAAGGTGCAGGTAGACTGGATCATCGCGGGCTTGCCACTCTTCAAGAACTTGCCTCCTGGAGGGAGGAAGAGGCACGGAAAAGGAATCGGCCGCGAGGCCATATTATCCGCGATACTGTTCTCCTCTCTATTGCCGGGCAGCAGTTACGCGACCATGCAGCCATACAGGAGTGCGGCGAAATCTCAGCAAGGAGCGTCACGGCCTACGGTGACAAGCTGGTCCAACTGGTCAACACAGGGCTTACCCGCCCTGATAAGAGCTGCCCTCCCCTGCTGCGCAATATTAAACTGAACAAAAAAGAAAAAGCTGCCCTCACCAAACTCCATGACTTTATTATTCTCAAAAGCGATATCCACGGAATCGACCCGGTCCTGGTTGGCAACAAAGGGGAATTGAAGCAACTGATAAAAAATCCTGCCTCTTCCTCCTCTGAGAATAGACAAGGAAAAGGATGGAGAAGACAATTTCTTGCTGAACTTACTGAGAATAACTGATCCTTCGCTTTTCCTGTAAAAATAACAGGACAAAAAAGAAAAAATGGTCACTGGCAGCACAGCGTTGTGCTGCGGCTGAGAAGCAAAGTGTCAGGGTGTTACCAAACTATTTTTCTCTTTTGCTCTGTCACAGGTTTTACCTTGCTTCCCGATATCATTCCTTTCTTCACTTCAACTCCGCAAGCCCTGAACTCTCCGCAATTTCCCCCTCTTCAATCTGTAGCGGGACCAGATCGATGATGGTAACCTCCGGAGGAGAAAAGACCCTGATCGGAGGTCCCCAGGTACCAGTGCCGCGACTGAGGTAGAGCCAACCATTCCTGTCACGGGACAATCCTCCCGGATAGGGAAAGATCATTCGAGTCAGCAGGCCAAAGGGAAAGATCTGTCCCTGGTGGGTATGCCCGGAGAGTTGGAGATCCACCACCCCTGAATAGAGTGGACTGGGGCCTGGACGATGCTTCAGGAGGAGGATGAATCGCTGAGCTTTCTCTGCTGTCAGCCGCACTCTCTGTTCCAGCCCGGTATCTTCTTCCACTGACCAGGAACGGTGGTCATCAAGGCCAACCACGGTAAGGGGGCCGGTCTCCAGGGATCTGTCACGAAGGAGAACAAAACCGGCCTGGTGTGTAAAACGTACGGACTCCTCTATCCCTGTGTAAAATTCATGATTCCCGGTGACAGCCAACTTCCCCAGCCGCGGCTGCACCTCATCCCACATCTCGGCCTCCTGCGCCAAGCTTCCCGGGCTGCTGTCAACCAGATCGCCAGTGCTGACAAGGAGATCAGGGGCAGCCTCCCTCACAACATTTACAATCCGGGCAAGACTCCTTTCCCCGACCAGCAGACCGAGATGAACATCGGAAACCTGAACAATACGCAGCCTGTCAACACCTGGAGGAAGTTTTGCAGTGGACAGGATCACATGTTCCTGTCGGATATCCCGGGCCTCAAACAGGCCATAGGAAAAAAGAAACAGGGCAAGAACCAAGGCCGCCCGGGAAGTGATGTGCGAGGAGAGCATGGGCCAAGGTCCCTCTCCTGCAGCAAATCTCTTGCCTAACCATAACAACAGACGCAGACAATCAAGGAGCAGGGAGAACGCCACAAAAAGAAAAAGAAATCCCATCCAGCTGAAAACCAGTAACCCTGCTATTGTCAGGCCACTTTCCCACCCAGAGCGTTCAAGTAAGCGAATCAGAATCGGAGCCGGAACCATGATCATGAAAAGGAGCGGGGCAACAGATCGGCCGGCACGGCTGCCAGGCAAGAGGGGACGCAACCGGCAATAGGCGTAGCCGTTCATTGCCGAATAGATGAGCATACAAACAAGGAGAAAAATAGCCATACTCTTTTCTTCTCAAAGAAAGTCCTCACTCTCCTAGGGGGGGGGGAGAGAGTAGCGGGAGAAATTATTTTTTCATTGTTCAAACAGGGACAGAAAATTCTTTGCCATCGATTATCCTGGCGACGACCAGGGAAAATGGGTAGTCTTGGACAAATGACACTCTCCTGGGGGAAACAGTTCATCCCCTAATTTCCCCATTCAGGGGCACCCACACAACAGATTCAACTGATAATGGAAAAATGGAGAACTTCCTCCTGAGCCATGGCCTTCCAGCCCTCTTTCTTCTCAGCTTTCTGGCTGCCACTCTCCTGCCCCTGGGGTCTGAATGGCTGCTGGTCGCCCTGATTCTCCAGGAATTGCCAGCAACGCAGGTGGTCGCTGTCGCCACTTCCGGCAATGTGCTGGGGGCCTTTATCACCTACGGAATTGGAATATGGGGCTCTGATCTTATCATGAAAAAACTCTTGCGGGTAGACAAGAGGCAGACGGCCAGGGCCATGAAACTGTACCAGCGGTATGGCGCCTACTCCCTCCTCTTTGCCTGGCTCCCCATTATCGGTGATCCCCTGTGCCTGGCTGCAGGAATCTTGCGCCTGCAGCCCCTGCTCTTCCTCTTTCTTGTTTTTCTCGGAAAGCTGGGCCGCTACAGTCTTATTGCCAAGCTGACTGCAATGCATATCTGAGATTACGACCTCTTCTTCAGTCCGTTGTCGGCCACTCCTGTTCGCGGTTTTCTATATGAAAGCAGAAACGATCCCAGGAAAATTCTTTCTTACTGAGAGGGCACTGCAGGGTAAGCTTTTTTTCATCACAGGCAAGCACCATCCAGTCGCCGCGCCGGGGTCCGCTCTCGATAAAGATCTTTTCACCCGGCTGAAAGGGGTATGGTTGAAAAACAGTGACCGTTGTCTTCATAGCAGTATTGGGCCTCCTGCCCGCAGAGATATTTTCGTCCTTTGCATCTTCGCAAGTTTTGTTCTCATGTTCTGGCAAGGACCGCAAAATGATGTGTAAAGCCTGCCATTTCCTGTACATCTGAAAAATACGCTTCCCGCAGTGCTTCCATGACATCTTCCACAGATACCCGATGATCCAGGGGAGGTCCCTGTTCACAGGCCTCTTCCTTCTTTGCCCAGTCAACAATCAACAAGAGCCCACCAGGTCGCAACACCCTTCTGACCTCACGCAGCAGCGGCCCGGCCTTGTCTAGTTCATGAAAGACAGTGATGGACCAGACGCCATCCATAGTGGCGTCATCAAAGGGGAGGATATCACGTTCCATGCGTTGCGGAAGGATACAACCCTTCCCTGTGCTCTGTTTCATCTCCTCCACCATCAAGGGTTCAATATCCAGGGTGTGAACCACTGCCCCTGGTACCTTTGCAGCAACTTCCCGGCTGAGGTACCCGGTACCGGCACCAATATCCAGATATGTTTTCCCGTCCTGCATCTCCAGCAGCGCTTTTATCCTTTCCGGGGGAATCCACTCCAGCCGAATCGGATTATTCAGCTTCTTTCTTTTGGCTGGATCAAATTTTTTCTCTGTGGACATCTCTGTTCCCCATTGGTATTTTTCTTCTTTTTTCTCTGGTTAACACAGGCCTGTTTTTCCAAAGGTATGTTAAAGCAGTATGAGTTTACTAAATTCAACAGGAAAATTATCAAAAAAGCAATGCGCAGGCAGAGAGAAAAACAGGGCCAGACTTTGAAGATGGAGACAGCAATGAGCAAGACACCTGGACAGGCAGGACTGAACATCTACTTTGCCGGTGCCATTCGCGCCGGTCGAGACGACGCTGAACTCTATTCCAATCTGATCCAATGGTTGAAAAGACACGGCAGAGTCCTGACCGAACATGTGGGAGATGAAGACCTCCTCCAGGAGGAACAATTTCTCAGTGAAGAAGAGATCTTTACCAGGGATATGCAATGGATTGCAGCGGCAGACCTGGTGATAGCCGAAGTATCCACACCCTCCCTGGGGGTAGGGTATGAACTCGCAGTTGCAGAACAACAGGAAATCCCTGTTCTTTGTCTTTACCGTGAAAAAAAGGGGTGCAGTCTTTCAGCCATGATCAAGGGGAACCCCTTTTTCCAGGTAAGGAGTTACAGGGACGAAGATGAGGCAAAAGCAATCATCGCCCGCTTGGTGCAAGACTTCAGGCCAGCATAAAAAATTGCTTCTCCTCTCCGGCCTCGCCTTGCAGGATTATCTTCCGAACCGGAAGAATTCTTATCAGCGTCAAGCGCTGTCAGTTCTATCCAGGGAGTTGGAAGACCAGCGATAGAGATAGTCATTTACCATGAGCAGCTGGTCGTCGGAAAGTTTTGCCCATACCCCGTCCCTTGCGCACTTGGCCCGCTGCCTGGCAAACACACTATTCCATCCCTGGGAAGTCTTGGACTCCTCCCAGAGAAAATTTGCCCCCTGCTTATTGTCACGGGTGTGACAGCTTTTGCAGACCTGTTTGAAGGTCCTGCCTCCTTCTCCCCAGGGCCTGCTCTCCCATTCAAGGGGACCATCGTTAAGAACCCTGCATGTTCCTGTTTTGGCGTCAAATCGTTTTGCCGGAGTGGCATAGGCAGAGAGTGCGGTCACAGCCAGAGCAAAAAAACAGATCACTCCCATAGAGAGATGTTTCATTAGCGATCTCCTGTTGAGACAAGGAATTGAAAAGTTTGCCGGACAACAGTGCATGAGAGAAAAAGCTCGTACCGGCCAGCGAATATGCCACACTGTGACACATGGAGAGGGGGCGGTCAATACTTTTTATACTGATCGGTACAATAATGATGCAGCCCAAAGTTTTAGCTGCACTTCCACTTCCCTACCCTGCTTCACTCATAATTCAGGTCAGACCCCGGTCAAAATTAAAACTGCTCGTCTCAGGCAGAGCAAGATCTTCATGAAAGGCCTGGAGAACCTGCTGTCCTTGACGAGTCTGAAGCCCGATTCCTCGCAAGTCGATGACAAAGTTACAGCATCCCATTTCCCTGAGCAGGTGAAGCTTGCCAAGCAGGGAAAAAAAATCATGGGCACGGGTAACAGTCAGTCCGCGCTCATCATGGAGATGGAACAGGTCTCCGCTGTCATTTTGTAATGAAGAAACCTGGTCCTGAAAGAATGGAGAGATACGAGAAGTAAAAAGGTCGATAGGACTGTAAACAGTAAGCAAGAGATTTTCTTGTTCAGCCCCAGTCAGCAAATCAGCTATATTCTCCCTCTCGTCTTCAAGAGAGAAGGAGAATTGCTGAATGCCAAGATCTTGCATGGCCATGATAGCCTGACTGTTTAGCGTGTAGAACCAGGGACCAGCTGCCAGTTGCACGTTGGAGAAACCCTGAAAGAGGTCCAGGTGAGCCAGGTTGTTCAAGCGAAAGCGTGAGAATCCGGAACGTACGGCCTCATCGACCATTCCCTGCAAGATTTGCCACTCTCCATCAAAAACCACGGAAGGCAGATCCCAGACCAGTCGCTGTTGTTCTCCCTCTTCCCACTGCAGATTGTTTTTGCTCTCTTTCAGCAACCGAGCGTCAAGGGGAACGACAAACTGCAGGTCCTTGTTACTGGTCACCCATGCCAGATCCGGGGCATGGTCTGTAAGCAGGTAAAGATTGCTTTGCCCGCACCTTTCTCCGGAATGGGCAACAGGCAGCAGCCCGCCCTTCACTTCACCCAACCGAGCCTCTGTCCGCCTCTTTTGCTCTTTGTCCATGGCCTGCAGGAGATAGTTATAAAAATCACGGCGTATCTCTTTCAATCGGCTGGGCTTGATCACCACCGGAGGAAGGCCAACAGCATGCAGTTTTTTCAATGACAGCCTCTGGTGACCTGTGCGGCCAAAGACTCCTGAAAGTGTTTCTGCAGTGAGCGGCGATCGATCGGCAACAAGCATCTCCACAGGATATTTCCTGTTCACTGTTACCCCTTGGACGGAAGCGGTAACCAGGAGGGTTTCCTCTTGGCACTGAATGCTGAGCTCTACAGCGGCTGCTATCCGAGGGACAGAGACAAGCCGTTTACGACAGGCCTCTTCACTCATGGTAAAGGCCTTGCCCGTGGCAAGTTTAAAGACCAGATCACCGGAGCGGACCTTGCCGCGGAAGGGGAGTGGAATAGAGACCACACTCCCTTTTCCAGCCCGCTTAACCGACCTTTTCCCAAGAGAGAGTGCCCTGACCGTAAAGCCCTGCCCTGCACGGTCACTTTCAGGCTGAATGCGAAGTCGATCTCCCACATAAATGACGTCATCGGTCTTGAAAACAACCTTTTTTCCCTGAAGTCTCTCCACCTTGCCGAGAATCCGGCCAAGCCCTCCTTTTCTTTTTTCTAAAACAATATCAGTTCCCCCCTTACCTGGCAGAAACCCTGGTGTGCTTTTACGGCCCATTGCGTTTTCCAGCACACGTTTCGCCTCACCCACAGCCTCTCTGGTGCTCCCCTGTGGCGCATCAATGACCATTCGATAAGCTGAAACCACTGTGGCTACATACTCAGCACTTTTCATGCGGCCTTCGATCTTACAACTCATCACTCCTGCCTGTGCAAGTTGCGGGATCAGATCAATTGCTGAAAAGTCACTGGTTGAAAAATAAAATCCCGGCTGTTGCTGGTGATGATACCGTCTCCTGCAGGGTTGGATACAGCGTCCGCGATTGCCGCTCCGGCCATCGAGATAGGAAGAAAAAAGACAGTGACCGGAGATTGAGTAACAGAGGGCTCCGTGGATAAAATGTTCGAGCTCGAGGGTGGTCTGACTGCTGATGGCTGCAATTTCCTTAAGGCTCAGTTCTCTTGCCAGCACTGCCCGAACAAAGCCCATTCGTTCCAGCATGCGTACACCGGCACTATTATGAATACACATCTGGGTGGAGGCGTGGAGCGGGATCTCGGGAAAATGTGTGTGAGCCAGATGATAGAGACCCAGGTCCTGTATGATAAGAGCGTCTACCTGAATCTCGGAGAGGGCAGCAAGAACATCGACCAGAGCTGGTAATTCTGCTTCCTTCATCAGGGTATTCAGGGCGAGATAGATCTTCTTCCCTCTAGAATGGGTATAGCCACTCAGACGTTCAAGCTCTGCCAGGGAAAAGTTCTTGGCCTTGGCCCGGGCGGAAAAACTCTTCAGGCCGCAAAATACGGCATCGGCCCCATTTTCAAGGGCGGCAAAAAAAGATTCCAGGGATCCGGCCGGAGCAAGAAGCTCCATTTTTTTCTGTTGCATATCTTTCATAATATCCCATCAGGGTGGCGCTGTTATTCTGCCTGAACCAGCAGAGAACTCCAGCTCTTACTCCAAGCCATCATACACCACTTTTCCAGCTCAGCAAACAGGCCTGTTCTCTCCTGTCCCTGTTCATGCAAAAAGACATTCGCCTCAATCCCTTGACAGGGAATAAACAGTTACAGGAATCAACTCCTGTTAACCGTACGCTGCAAAACGGCTCGACCGTTAATCACCTGTTAACCACAATTGTTAAGCAAAGTGTTAACTGAATGACCCCTCAGTCATTTTTAACCATCAAAACAGCCCATTAAAATTGGGCACAAAAATTGCTTAAAAGATGAGGTTATTTTGCAGAAAAAGCTCATGGTCTTCCTTTGAAGGTTTCAAGGATAACTGCATCTCCATGTTAGGATGAATGTTATAAAGACCATTCTGCGCTAATTAATCATCAGTCTTAAAGAAAGAAAATGGAGGAGGAAAAATGAAGAAAATTTCAGTTATTTCAGTCGCTGCTCTTGGAGCCCTTATCGGAAGCTCCCAAGGGTTTGCGAATGATCACCATGAAATCGAGGGTCCCTTTGAAACCCCCATGGAAGTCACTGAAACCTGTCTGGAGTGCCATGAAGATGCTGCCAAAGAGGTCATGGCCACTACTCACTGGACCTGGGAAAAAATGCAGCAGATTCCAGGCGAAGGCAGTATGGTACGAGGGAAGAAAAATGCCATCAACAACTTCTGTGTCTCGGTTGGCTCAAATGAACCTCGCTGTACAAGCTGTCATGTCGGATACGGCTGGAAAGATGACAGTTTTGATTTCAGCGATGAGTCCAGGGTTGACTGTCTGGTCTGCCACGATACCACCGGAACCTACAAAAAGCCTGGTGCAGGCGCGGGTATGCCGGCAGGTTTTACCGGCAATGCGAAGATGGATAAGAAACCTGTTGACCTGGTAAAAGTTGCCCAGAATGCAGGAATGCCAACCAGAGACAACTGTATCAATTGCCATGCCTTTGGCGGCGGCGGCAATAATGTAAAGCCCGGTGACATGAGTAATGCCATGAGAAAGCCGAGCAAAGACCTGGACGTGCATATGGCTGCAGACGGGCTTAACTTCACCTGTCAGCAGTGTCATAAGACCGACTCCCACGACATTCCCGGCCAATCCCTCATCGTATCACCCGGCGCAGAGGCTACCATGGAATGTACCGATTGCCATGGCGACTCCCCGCACAGGTACCGCCCCACTTCAAAGACCTACAACAAGCATACTGCAAAAATTGCCTGCCAGACCTGTCATATCAGTCACTATGCCAAGGCAGATGGAACCAAGATGAGCTGGGACTGGTCCAAGGCCCAGGATCCTAAAACCCTTCCTGAAGATAAACGAGTGATCAAAGAACATGGCCACAAGGTTTATATATTCAAGAAAGGAAAATTCACCTATGAGGACAATGTGGTCCCCACCTATGCCTGGTTCAACGGCACTGCAGGGGCATATAAGATCGGCGACAAAATAGATCCCGCCAAGATGACCATACTCAACGAACCCATGGGTGACAGGAACGATCCAGATGCCAAGATCATGCCTTTCAAGGTCCATACCGGTAAACAGATCTATGACACCAAGTTTAACTACCTGATCACTCCCAAAGTATGGGGTCCAAAAGGCGATCCTGATGCATACTGGGTAAATTTCGACTGGAAGAAATCAGCCACTGCCGGTATGAAGGCCTCCGGCCTTGAATTCAGCGGTGAGTTCGATTTTGCGCCCACTGCATCCTACTGGCCCATCAACCATCAGGTTGATCCCAAGGAGAAAGCACTCAAGTGTCTTAACTGCCATAAAGGTGGTGATCGTATGGACTGGAAGGGTCTTGGCTATGATGGCGACCCGATGCTGAAAAAGAAATAAAACAGAGCATCCCCATCTGTTCGATTCAGTACAGAGCAAAAAAGGCCCCCTTCTCGCGAAGGGGGCCTTTTTTTATTATCGCCAACCAGAACAAAGCTTTTATCTGTTGTTCAAGATAGCCTCAACACTCCTCTCTCCTATCCTATGAGCAAAAATTGCCTGAAGCAACGGACCCACTTCTTCCATCTCCTCTTCCAACAGCAGGAAACCGGGAACAGGTAAGGCCTTCACCAGTTGCGCACGCCCCTGGTCCGCCAAAGAGCCAGGCAACAACTCAACATACTTTCTATTTTCCGGAAGGTCGCTCAGGGCAAGGAGGACATCGAGCATATTGCCCCAGTATTCCCCCTGCCCGAGGTGTTCGATAATCTGCATAACCGCAGTGGACGCTGAGAGATAACTGTCAGGTATCACCGCTGGTACTCCTGGCACGCACGGCTCAACCGATGCAAAACAGCGGCAGGAAAAAGGACGCACTGCATAGATGCTGCAACAGTTATTTTCCAAAAAAGGACAAGCGTCTCCATTGCCATAGGAACCGGGCTCCACATCCTCTCCCTGAAGGCAGGCAGCGGCAAAACCGTTGGTGGTCATTTCCGGTCGCTGAGTAGACCGTTTTTCCCGCAGTTTTCCTGCAAACCACTCCATCTTGCCTTTTTCCCGGATGAAACGATGGATCAGGTCTCCTTCAACAGCGGTCATGGTCACATTCTGGGTACAGCATACCGCACAGCCCTTTGTACAGGCAGTTTTCTCCTGCTTGGCCCATTTCTCAAATTCGTCATAGACTTCCAACAGGATCTCTTCTTTTAGTGAAATCATATTTCTTCTTCTCTTGTGCAACACGCCATGTATAATTATCATTCTCAAAGTATAGTGGTTGACTTTTCAAAACTTTTTCCTCTATACTAAAAAAAGTTGCTGGTTCGGATGGTTATCTCATTATCCAGATAACATCAGCACTATACCAGTTCATCTCTCAAAAAAGGAGAATATTATGTCACTCTCAAAAATGTGGTTCATCTCTCTTTTCTTTCTGGTATTTGGCAGTATCTCCGCCGTTTCAGCCTCTGCCGACGATTATTCCGACCCCCAGGCCCTGGTTGATAAGAGCACTGTTGTCTTTCAAGGTTTTCAGGCAGATCCGAACATGACATGGTTTCGCGACAATGTTCATCGCGCCAAGGCGCTTTTTATCGTACCGCAGATGCTGAAGGCCGGCTTTATTATCGGCGGCCAAGGCGGTTCAGGGGCCCTGCTCGCCAGAGACCTGAAAACAGGTAACTGGAGCTATCCTGCCTTTTACACCATGGGTTCTGTCTCCTTAGGTCTGCAGGCCGGCGGTGAGGCCTCGGAAATCATCCTCATGGTCATGACTGACAAAGGTATGGATTCCATGCTCACCACAGCCTTTAAGCTTGGAGCTGATGCCACAGTAGCAGCCGGACCTGTGGGAACAGGTGTCAAGGCAGCAACGACTGACGTCCTTGCCTTTTCCAGATCCAAAGGAATCTTTGCCGGTATCTCCATCGAAGGGGCTGTGATCAAGCCCCGTAACAAATGGAACGCAGCCTATTATGGCAAACCTATTTCCCCTGCCGACATCACCATCAGGCACATGGGAAGCAATCCCCATGCCGAGGAACTGCGGAGTGCCATAAGCAAACAGAGTAAATAAAAAACACCAAGGTCACCTGGTAACTTTGCCAATGCCCCACTGCACTCCAAGAGACTTTGGTGAATGTGTCTTCTACCATGCCCTACTCTGTATTGCGAAAAAAGACACCATCCACTCGTATGAAAAGCAACCTGTAAAACGACCTGGAATTCCAGGTCGTTTTCTTTTTTTATTTGATCTTTGACAGAAAAGCGCATCCCAAAGCTTCATTGGATAAACAAATTCAAAGGAGGTCCAGGAGATGCTCCCAGGGAAACAAAGCCCTCCTGAAACCATCCTGATAACAGATGGTACGGTTGTCAATCGACTTTTTACATAGTTATGCCGGCAAGCCGCAAAAAAGGTGCTGCATGAGAACCAATTACACTGCTTTCCCCTGTTGCGATCGACATTGCAGTGTGCCTTGATGGGGCCGCAACAGGTTGATACGGAAAGGTTGGCAAGAACGTTTCATCCCCTCAATGAACTCATTGACTGCGGTTTACGGTGAGGTTCACTGACTAACTGGATCAAAAGTCAGGAAAGTCTGGCCCTTAACTGTCATTGAACAAATCAGGAGCATTCGAAAAAAATATGACTGATGGAATTATTTCAGCTCAAAGACTGCTGAGAACGATGCTCAATTGGCAGACTTCCTGTCCCTGCCCTCTCAATACGGTGGGAGGCAGAGTATCCTGACTGACTCCACCAGGGTGAAGGCCGAAAAAAACAATGCATGGCCTCTGAAAAGAGGTGAAAAACACTCAACCGCTAGGTCGATGTTAGAACCCGCTGGAGCGAAAAAATAGATTGAAAATGTGTAGGAGGTTCTCTTTCACCGTGGACGCAACAGAGGTTCAACATAACTTTCATCATGGTAACTGAGCTGCTCAGGCAAGGTATTTTTGTGCCATCAACAGGCTACTCCTCCCCTATCACTTAACTTTGCTAAAAATAATAAATTGACATTCCCATAACCGGAGGAAACACAGTGCAAGTACAAAAAACTTTTGCAGGATCCTTAACCATTCTCTTGCAAACAGTTGTTCTGCTGGCAACAGCCTCGCTGTTCAGTGGCTGCAGTCAAGAAGAAGTGGCCGAGGAGGTCGCAGTTGTCCGTCCGGTCAAGATTATGACTGTTCAGGCCAGTGCAGCCGCTTTCAGCCATGGTTTTCCCGGCACGGTTCGGGCAGCCAAACGTTCTGAGCTGTCTTTCAAGGTTTCCGGTCCCCTGGTCAGCCTGCCTGTGGAAGAAGGACAGCATGTTGAAAAAGGAGCTCTCGTTGCCCAGATCCAGGAACGGGACTTTCAAACCGCTCTTGATGAAGCCCAGGCCCGCAACCTGGAGGCTGAAAAACAGTTCCGCCGGTATAAAGAGCTCTATGCAAAAAAACAGGTCTCCCGAGCTGACTACGACCGCTACCGAGCCTCCCGTGATGTAGCCAGAGCACAGTTGGAAGACGCAAGGAATAGACTCATAGATACCTCGCTCAAAGCCCCTTTTGACGGTATCATCTCCAAGCGTTTTGTAGAAAACTTTCAAAAGGTGCAGGCCAAAGAGCCCATCGTCAACCTGCAGGATATCACCCGCATTGAAATTCTGGTCCATGTTCCGGAACTGTTGATGGCAGAGATCAGGAGCAGAAAAGAGCAACAGATTTACGCCAGCTTCGAATCGATCCCCGACAAAGAGTATGAGCTGATTGTCAAAGAATTCTCAACCCAGGCTGATCCCGCCACCCAGACCTATCAGGTCGTCCTGGTCATGGACCAGCCTAAAGAGGCCAACATCCTGCCCGGCATGACTGCCATGGTCACGGCTCAATCAGGCCAGGGATTTGACGCCGCCGCCCAGACCATAATGATCCCAGCCATTGCGGTTATGGAGGCAGCCGGCAATGAGCCCTTTGTCTGGCTGCTGGACAAGAAAAAATCAACTGTTCACAAGACCAGGGTCAGCATCGGCCGCATGGAAGGGTCGGAGAATATCTTTATCAAAGAGGGTCTCAAAGGGGGTGATACCGTCATTATTGCCGGTATCACCCAGCTTGAAGAGGGCATGAAGGTCCGCCCCTGGGAAAAACAGCGAGAGGAGAAATAAGGTATTGATATGAATATCGCTGAATTTTCCATAAAAAAATCTGTCATCACCTGGACCATTACCGTGGTCATGCTGGTTCTGGGCTATCTTTCCTACCAGGACCTGCCCCGGCTGGAGGACCCCGAGTTCGCCATTAAGGATGCGGTGGTTGTTACCCCCTATCCCGGTGCTTCACCGGAAGAGGTGCAGGAAGAGGTCACGGAAAAGATTGAAAAGGCAGTCCAGGAACTGGGGCAGCTCAAGCGGGTGGAATCCTACTCGGCCCGAGGCCTTTCCACAGTCAAGGTCAAGATCAAGGATAAGTATGACAAGGACGCCCTGCCCGGAGTATGGGATGAACTGCGACGCAAGATTCTCGATGTCACCCCGCAGCTGCCCCCCGGAGCAGGGCCGCCTATAGTCAATGATGATTTCGGCGACGTGTTCGGTGTTTACTTCGGTCTGACCGGTGAAGGCTTCACCTTTGCCGAGATGAAAGACGTTGCCGAGCTGCTCAAACGTGAACTGCTGACCGTACAGGATGTGAAGAAAGTGACCTTTTTCGGTGAGCAGAGCGAGGCCATCTATGTGGAGATGTCTCGTTCCAAGATGGCTGCTCTGGGCATCACCCAGCAAGAGATCTTTGATGCCCTGCAGGCCAAGAATCTGCCGGTGGATTCCGGTAAGATAAAGATCGGCCCGGAATACATGACCATCAACCCCACCGGTGAATTCAAGTCGGAAAAGGATTTTGGCGGGCTGTTCATTGCCTCCAAGGGAGGACGCCTCGTCTACCTCAAAGACGTTGCTGCCATCTGGCGTGATTACATGGATCCGCCGCAGAAAATTCTTCGGGTTGGCGGAAAACCCGCCATTGGCATCGCCGTGTCGACCATCCAGGGTGGGAATGCAGTGACCATGGGTAACGGGGTGATAGAGCGTATTGCCGGTCTGATGGAACAGATCCCCCTTGGTATGGAACTGGAAGAGATTTCCATGCAGTCCAAATCCGTGACCAAGGCGATCAACGGTTTTGTTGTCAACCTGCTCGAAGCGGTTGCCATTGTCATCGTAGTCCTCCTGATTTTCATGGGGCTGCGCCCGGCCATCATCATCGGTTTCATCCTGCTACTTACCATTGCCGCCACCTTTGTGGTCATGGGCTATTATCAGATAACCCTTGAGCGCATCTCACTGGGGGCACTGATCATTGCCCTGGGTATGCTGGTGGACAACGCCATCGTGGTGGTGGATTCCATGAAGGTCCGCATGCAGGGGGGTATGGATGGTTTGACTGCTGCCAAGGAGGTGGTTGGACAAAACTCCACCCCGCTTTTCGGCGCCACCGCCGTTGCGGTACTGGCCTTTGCCTCCATTGGCGGCATGAACAACTCCACCGGCGAGTATACCCGCTCCCTCTACTATGTCATTCTGATCTCCCTGTCACTCTCCTGGCTGACAGCAGTGACCATCACCCCACTGATGACTAAACAGTTTGTGCTCAGCAAAAAGGACAGGGTTGCCAAAGAGGGGACACCAAAAGAACCCTACAGCAACCGGTTCTACAGGGTGTACCGGGCAGTCCTCAGCGGGGCCATCAAGATGCGCTGGCTTACCATCGGCGTGGTAATCGGCCTTTTTGGCGTCTCCCTCTATGGTTTTGGTTTTGTAGAGCAATTATTCTTCCCCTCCTCCACCAGCCCCATGTTCCAGGTGGAATGTCAGTTCCGTGAAGGCAACCATATCCGGGAGACGGAAAAGAAAGTCAAACAGATGGAAGAGTATCTGCTCCAGCTTGACGGTGTGGAGCAGGTAGCTTCAGCTATTGGCGGGGGGCACCCCCGTTTTATCCTGACCTATGACACCCCGGTGGAGGCGGCAAGTCAGTATAGCAACCTGCTGGTCACCATGAGCGACTACAAACTCATCAACCAGCTGCAGCAACAGGTCCAGAATGATCTTGAACAGATGCTGCCGGATGCCGTGGTTAA
>CAYPEU010000009.1:1180-3648 GCA_964409855.1 uncultured Desulfocapsa sp. | reverse complement strand
ATTATTGCCAGGGCACCGCTTACAGAACGCAGTACCATAGAGGATATAGAAGAACTGCAGATCTACAGCCCCTCAGCCGGAAAAAACGTACCTGTCCTCCAGGTGATGAATGGTGTCACCACCGAGTGGGAAAATGCCCGGGTCTCCCGCTGGCATCGCAGGCCAATGATAAAAATTCATGCCGACCCGAGGACGGAGCTGCCGGCTCAGCTCTTTGCCCGGGTGAAACCCAGAATAGAGCAGCTCTTAGGTGTGGATGTTGCCTCGTATCGTGGCACTCCGCTCAAGGAGAAAGAGAAGTATAGTGCCGCAACCATCCCGCTGAAATATGATGACATCATTCCGCTCAAAGATAAACCCGGCTATTTTCTTGCCTGGGGAGGTGAGTTGGAGGACTCGGCCGATTCCACCAAACAGTTATCCGAGAACATCCCCCTCTATTTTGGCATGATGATCCTGACAGTTATCCTTCTTTTCAACGCCTTTCGCCAGCCGCTCATTATCTGGCTGACCGTCCCCCTGTCGTTGATCGGTGTGACATGCGGTCTGCTGCTGCTCAAACAGCCATTTGGCTTCATGGCCCTGCTGGGGCTGATGAGCCTCTCCGGCATGCTGATAAAAAATGCCATTGTCCTCATTGATCAGATCGACCTGAATATCAGGGAAGGCATGCCCGGTCTCGAGGCCATTGTCGAATCCGGGGTGTCCAGGATGCAACCGGTAATGATGGCAGCGCT
This sequence comes from uncultured Desulfocapsa sp., assembly GCA_964409855.1. Lineage (GTDB taxonomy): Bacteria > Desulfobacterota > Desulfobulbia > Desulfobulbales > Desulfocapsaceae > Desulfocapsa. Next base: position 2,911 of record CAYPEU010000009.1, on the reverse strand, counting down.
TACCACCATGATGGGTATGATTCCCCTGTTCCAAGATGCTTTTTTCGTGGCCATGGCCGTTACCATTGTTTTTGGCCTGGGATTTGCCTCGGTTCTGACCCTGCTCTTTGTGCCGGTCCTCTATGCTACCTTTTTCAGAATAAGATAATTGTATTGTTTCAGGGAGATATCCATGATGCCACGTCCGTTCAACCTCTTTTTTTATATTGTTTTATGCGCAGTCCTGTATCCAGCGTTCTCATTTGCTCAGCAGGAACAGCCTGTCTATAATATAGGAATTGTCAGCGACGGACTGACAGTCAAAGATCTTGCAGCAAGAGCCCTGTTCCAGCGAGAGATTCAAGCCCTTGCTGAAGGAGAGTTTCTGGTTCAATTCCCTGGAGCCATGATGCTGTCTGCGCAGGGTACAGTACAGGGAGCAAAGCAGGCCCTTGACCAGCTGTTTTCTTATCCCGATGTTGACCTTGTCCTCACCTTGGGCACCATTGGTTCAAATGAGGTCTTTCGAAGAGATACTCTGCCAAAGCCCGTGGTAGCGCCTTTTGTTTTAGACAGTCTTGCCCAGCAGCTGCCCAGAAAAGATGGCAGCAGCGGTGTCACCAACCTGGCCTACATGGATTCCATGTTCCACATGGACAGGGAGGTCATGACCTTTCAGAAAATTGTCCCTTTCAAGAATCTGGCGATCCTACTTGACCAGCGTGATGTCTCGGCAATCCCGGAAATCTCCAAATTTGCAAGCCGTTTGGCCAATGAGCATACCATGACGGTCAATATCGTGGCAGTCAACAGTTCGGCAGAAGAGTCCCTTGCTGCTATCCCGGCCGGAACAGAGGCAGTGATGGTTGGTCCCCTGTATCATTTTTCCGACGATGAATGCAGCCGGCTTGTCAAGGGACTTATTGATCGACGGTTACCCGGCTATTCCATCTGGAGCCGCAGTCAGGTGGATAAAGGTCTTCTGGCTGGTGAGATTCCACAAGATATACAGGAAAACCTCGCCCGCAGGACAGCAGTTGCGGTCCAGGATATCCTGCTTGGAGAGGAGGCAGGATCACTCACCGTTGCCTTTTCCCGTGGGTATGAACTCACCATCAACATGGCTACAGCCCGCGCCCTTGATATATATCCAAGTCTGGCCACTATGACCGGCGCCAACCTGCTCAACGAGCAGCGTACCGATATTAAGAGACATCTCACCTTGCAGCAGGCAGTGAATGAGGCCCTGCAGGCCAATCTGGATCTCTCCTCTGCAGAGATCAATGTAAAGGCCGGCGTCCATGCCGTATCAGAGGCGCGGTCTCCCCTGCTTCCCCAGATCGGCATTGGTACCGGTGTTCGCGCCATTGATGAGGACCGGGCAGAACTCAGCAGGGGCAGCAGCCCGGAAAATGCCTGGACAGGAACAGTGGGCGGCTCTCAGCAAATTTACTCAGAACGCAGCTGGGCAGCATACACAGTTGAGCAGCATAACCAGACAGGCAGGCTGATGGACCATGAGACTGTCCGCCTCAACGTCATACATGAGGCCTCTGTCGCCTATTTTGATGTACTGCGGGCAAAGACCATTGAGCAGCTGTACAAAGATAATTTAAAGCTGACCCAGGCTAATCTGGACCGGGCCAGAATAAGGATGTCCACCGGCGTGGCCGGCCCGGATGAGGTGTATCGCTGGGAGACAAAGTTTGCCAGCGACAGAATCGAAGTTCTGGCTAGGGAATCAGTCAGCCT
>CAYPEU010000009.1:0-1080 GCA_964409855.1 uncultured Desulfocapsa sp. | reverse complement strand
CGAGAGGCTGCTGACTCTGCCGGTCGCAATCTGCAACTGGTCACCGACTCCTATGTCCAAGGCATCAAGTCGATCATTGACCTGCTCGATGCCCAGAACCAGGCATTAACCGCGGATCAGGCCGCGGCCAATGCCGTGTATAATTTTCTCATCGACCTGATGGGAGTGCAGCGTGCCATGGGTGTATTTATTACCTTTCAACCAGAAGATCAACGCGATGCCTGGTTAGAGCGAGTAAAACAGTATCTCATTCAGCCAAGCGGGCCTGTTGCAGCAAACTGATCAATCTGCAATGGAGCTTCCATCCATAGCAGCTGATTGAATCATAGGTCTCTTCTTGCTACACCTGATCTATACCTGGCTTCTTTGAAAAACAAGATGTTCCAAATCGGGCAGCAAGAAAAGAGACAGAAAACCTGGAGTAAAGGCAAGGCGCCTCAGGGGTTGGAGACTCACCTTACCCGTGACTGTACTCTCTAATAAGAGGGCTAAGTAAAGTTACCTTGTTTGAAATCTGTAAATAATATTGTGTTGCAAACAGGTCCAGGCAAACAGTGATGCAATGAGTAAACAGAACAACACTATGTTAGCATGCTGCACAGGAGAAATTGAAGAAACGAGGAAGGTCCTGCACAACAGGTTCACGCCAGTTGCCGGGTCCTCCTTTTCTCCGCGATCGCTAATCTTATCAGGTCCTGAAATGACACAGGGAATAAAAATTTCTTTTGGTTCCCTGTGGTTCCTGGCTGATGTCCCCTTGCTGGCTGGAATCCACCCATCGTTATCTATAAATTAATCATTGCCCATGGATACAGAATGTGCACTGCAAACCAGCATGGACAGGGATCGCCTCTGTCTCATCTTTCTCGGATCATGGACTATCCATGCCCCGCAGTGCGCCGTTCCTGACATCCATAGCCTTTACTCTTCCTCTGTCACAACCCTCTGTTTTGATACAGATGCTCTCACCCAGTGGGACAGCAGACTGCTCATCGAACTTTCGCGAATAATAGACCTGGCCGCCTCACTGTCCATAACAGTGGACGACCAGGGACTGCCTCCTGGTGTTCGCAAACTCCT
>CAYPEU010000008.1:0-60988 GCA_964409855.1 uncultured Desulfocapsa sp. | reverse complement strand
TATTTATACCTATTGGTAAAGAATACCAAATTGGATATAGATAGAGAGAGGAGGAAGGAAGAAAAAGCTACTCTTCAAAAAAGGGTCTTGAGATTGCTTTGAACGCTCCCCTCCCTGAGCAGCAAGGATGTGAAAAAACCAAAAATCGTGCGAACTGAAACAACCTATTCTCTATTTCTCTGGAGACTCTATAATGCTGATAAATCCTTTGAGCGAGAAACGTGTGACCACACGATTTACGATAGACACCGGAGTTACCATTCAAGACTCGGATCAGGGCAGCTTTACTGGCAAGATCAAAAACCTAAGTGCCGCCGGAGCATTGATACAGACCGACAGATCACTCAATCCTGACTCCAATTGCTCTCTTTCCATCAACCTGCAGGGAGACAGCAGTCGTTTGATTATCGACAAATTAAATGCCAAGGTTATTCGTAGCGACGGTGATACTGTGGGCGTTGAGTTTGTTGAGAAAATGGAATGGCTTGCCCTTTTTTACACCTACATGAAGAAACTACACATTGATCAGGTTTGAAAAAATCACCTTGCTCTGCAGGCTTGCCTGTTAGTGGCACCTCCCCTCTCTGAAGGCTTGAAGGCCATAGGCCTTGAGGATTTCATCCGCTGACGCATTACAGCCGCTGAACTGCAGAACCACCTTTTTCCCCTTCAGCCTCTCTTTTAATCGTAAGGCTGCCATGAGAGTGGAAGCGCCTGCTCCCTCGAGAAGATTTTGGGTGTAATATGCAGCCAGGGCAATACCTTCATAGATTTCCTGTTCGCTGACGAGGACGAAATCAGTCAGTGCATCTTTATAGATTGAAAACGGCAGGTCATAGCCAGTACCAGTGGCAAATCCACCGGCAAAAGTTCGATTTTCAGCATGTCTTATCTCCCCTGCTTTCCAGGAATTGTATGCTGCAGGAGAACGCTGAGCCTGAACTGCATAAATATCAATACTATCTTTCAGTGACTTGAGGGTGGTTACAGCGGCTGCAGCCTCACTTCCAGCTCCAATTGGAACAATAATTGCGTCAATATCAGGCAGTTTTTCAATAACTTCAAGAAATTCAGAGCCAACTCCATTTATGAGATGCGGTTCATTGGCAGGGTGCACATAATACAATTCCCTTTCATCACTTAATTTCTCGACAACCTGGGATGCCTCCTCAAATGAACTCCCTCCCTCGATAAGCTCTGCCCCTTGTTCCTCTATTTTCCGATTTTTGGCAGGATTATTATTTTCAGGAACCACTATAACGGCTTCAAGACCAAACAATTTGGCGGCCAGAGCAACAGAGATGCCATGGTTGCCGGTGGAAAAGGTGATCACTCCAGAAGTGGCGGAATGTTTCAAATGATGCATGAGATTGATGCCGCCACGAACCTTGAAGGTACCGGTTGGATTGTGATTCTCATGTTTCACATAGACATCTGCAGATAAAAGCCGGGACAAACCATCATACGGTGTCAACGCCGTCTCTGTGAGATACCTGGAAACAATGGTTCTTGCACGAATAACTTCTCCTATGGAAACAGGATAGTTTTTATGATTGCTCACCATTTCCTAGTCCTTCCTTGCAACATTTTTTTTATGGTTAGTGGGCAAAGCCATTCACATGGAGCAGATCTTAGCCTGTCGCTACCCACCTTCTCAAGAGGTACCATCTTGTTTTAAAACGACAAGAGCCCTGCTCCTCACGAAAAGGAACAGGGCTCTTTGCTTTCTTTTTGAGGAAAGATTGTTTACTTACTTAGTGAAGCCAAGGACTTTTCCATCTTTGTATTGATAATTTCACTAATGTGTTCATTGGTCCAGATACCATCCTTACGTACTGCTTTGGAGGCATTACCAAAGCTTACCCTGACCTTTTGACTGGACACCGCATCCAGGGCCTTGGAAATCCTTTCTTGAACCTCTTCCTTGGAGAGTCCTTCTGCCTGGCCGATGGGACCAAGCTCCTTCATCTCCTGAGTGAAATCGGTGATCAGCTGGACAAAACGTGGTGCCTCAGCAGCGGATGCCCACTGCAGAGAAAAACGCTCTTCACGAATTCCAACATCTCTCAGCACCTTTTTTACCAGTGCATCCATCCCCATTGCGTCATAATTACCAACCTGGTAATGGCATTCGCCGAGTTGTCAGCCACCGCTGAATATAGCATCAGCTCCCTCTAGAAACCCTTTAAGAACAAAGGATGGATCAATCCTGCCGGTACACATCACCCGAACAGTGCGAAGATTTGGCGGGTATTGGAAGCGTGAAACTCCAGCTGCATCTGCAGCGGCGTAACAACACCAGTTACAGAGGAACCCAAGGATCTTTGGGCTGAAAGTATTCTCTGACATTAGTTCTTCTCCATATATCTCAAATTATTTTCCTCTCTGACCGATTTAGTTTCAGGCCACAGTTTCTTCTTCAACCTTTTTGTTACCAAATGCCTCGATCTGGGAAATAAGCTGTTCATTGGTAAAGCCGCCCATGGAAATGGCAAAGGTCGGACAATGAGAGGCGCAGATTCCGCAGGCCTTGCAGGATGCAGAAATGGTTTCAGCCTTTCGTTTTTTGCCAACCTTTTTCATCTGGATGGCGCCATAGGGACAGAGGCTGACACAGATGCCGCAGCCGATACATTTATCCTCTTCCACCTTGGAGACAATGGGATCTACCTTTACATAGCCTTTGACCAGAGGAATAGCAGCCTTGGCTGCTGCTGCCTGGGCCTGGACGATTGTTTCATCAACAGGTTTTGGCCCATGGGCAAGCCCGCAGACATAGATACCATCCACTGCCAGCTCAACCGGGCGCAGCTTCACATGCGCCTCCAGGAAAAAGCCATTGGCAGTAACAGGCAACTTCAGCATCTTGGAAAGTTCCTCGGTTCCATCTGGAACAACACCAACAGAGAGAGCAACCAGATCAGGCTGGATACTTACCTCTTCCTGCATAATGGAATCAAAGAAATCTACCTGTACCTTGGCACCTTTTTTGGTGACTTCTGGCTTACGATCCACCTCATAGGGGATAAAAACAACACCCTTCTGACGCGCCTCACGATAGGCATCTTCGGCATAGCCGTAGGTGCGCATATCCCTATACAAGACGATAACCTGGGAGTCCGGGTTGATCTCCTTGATCTTGAGGATGTTTTTCATTGCGTGGTTACAGCAGACCTTGGAACAGTAGTTCAGGTCATCTCCACGAGACCCTGCACACTGGATCATGACAATGGAATCTGGAGCTCGGTTCTTGGCCCGACCGGCAAGCTTCACTTCTAATTCCTGCTGGGTAACCACCTTCTTGGATTTTCCAAGCTGGTATTTATCCGGGCGATGCTCGTGACCACCGGTTGCCACAACGATGACTCCGTGATCAACTGTCTGCTCCTTTTTCTTGGCACCTTTGCCGCTCTCAATTACTGAGGAGAAGTTACCTATAAAGCCGGAGGTCTGCGCAAGCGTAGCATCCGTTATTACATTGATTCTTTTTGATTTTTTTACTTTCCCGGAAAGCGTTTTGAGATAGCCTGCAACCTTGTCGCCAGCCAGGGTATTTTTCAAATTCTGCAGATTGCCGCCAATCTTTGCAGATTTTTCAACAATAATAGCATCAAATCCCTGGTCAGCCAGAGACAGAGCAGCAGTCATTCCAGCGACACCACCACCAAGAACAATGGCCTTGGGAGTAACTGGAACTGTCTGCTCGGGCAAAGGCTGAATGTGAGCGGCCTTGGAAACAGCCATGCGCACCAGATCTTTTGATTTCGTTGTGGCGGCTTCCGGTTCATTGGCATGAACCCAGGAGCATTGGTCACGGATATTGACCATCTCAAAAAGATTTCTGTTCAGACCTGCATCTTTGAGTGTTTCCTGAAAGAGGGGCTCATGGGTACGTGGAGAGCACGCTGCAATGACCACTCGATTGAGTTTCTCCTCCTTAATGGTCTTTTTGATCTGTTCCTGGGCATCCTGAGAACAGGAGTAAAGATTCTCGGTGTAATAGGACACATTTTCCATACCACCGGCATCTTCAGCAACCTCGGGACAGTCGACGACAGAACTGATATTAATTCCGCAGTGACAGACAAAGACACCGATGCGTACCTCATCGTCCTCAGCCAGTACCAATTCTTCAGGATACTCTTTACTAACTGTCCCCTTCCCACGCTGCTTTTTCATTACAGATGAGGCAAGGGAAGCTGCACCCGAAGACTGGGTCACGGATTCGGGAATATCTTTCGGTCCTTGAAAGGCACCAGCAACAACGATACCTTCCTGGCTGGTTTGCAGCGGGGCAAAGGTGTCGGTTTTACAGAAATCATAGTGGTTGAGATCAACCTTTGTGATATCTGCGATCTGCTTAGCGTCTTTGGGGGATTCCAGCCCCACAGAAAGAACCACCATATCATGGGATTCGAATTTGTGCTGACCTTCGAGGGTGGAATAGGTCAGTTTGAGATGATTATCCCAGGGGGTGATATCAGCAACCTTGGCCCGGACAAATTTAATACCAATTGCCTCAGCACGCTCACGGACAGCATCAAAATCCTTGCCCTGGGTACGGATATCCATGTAGTAGATGGTGATGTCCACTTCAGGATCATGTTCCTTGGTTACCAGTGCCTCTTTAATGGCATACATACAGCAGACTGACGAGCAGTAGCCGTTATCACAGCCTATATCTCTGGAACCGACGCACTGAATAAACGCCATGGATTTGGGATGGCGACCGTCTGAAAAGCACTTGATCTCGCCAAGGAACGGCCCAGAGGCAGTTGTCATCCTTTCATATTCAAAGGAAGTGACGATGTCAGGATGTGTGCCGTAGCCAAATTTCTCCAGGGTCTCAGGAGCAATTTTACCAAATCCAGGAGAAAGAATCACTGCCCCGACCTTCAGATCACGGGCCTCAGGTTTCTGGTTAAAATTGATGGCATGACTCTGACAGACCGGGACACAGATCTGACAGGTATCATGCTGAAGGTACATACAGGATGACGGGTCAATGTAGTAGGTTGCGGGTACGGCCTGCGCATAATCGATATGGATAGGCCGGGTAATGGCCAAGCCTTCATTATAAGGATCCACATGATGCTTAGGACAGTACTGGGTGCAGAGCCCACAGGCTGTACATGCATCCGCATCAATGTAGCGCGGACGAATGTTCAGTTTAGCGGTGAAATTTCCAGGTGTTCCTTCCAATGCTAGTAAGTCTGCATTGGTGACCATCTCTATATTTGGAGACCGACCGGCCTCTACCAGCTTAGGCGCCAGGATTCAGAGCGAGCAGTCATTGGTAGGAAACGTTTTGTCCAACTGCGCCATCACTCCGCCTACGGCGGGTGATTTTTCGACCAGATAGACATAATAACCCAGATCGGTCATATCCAGGGCAGCCTGAAGCCCGGCGATACCTCCGCCAAGGATCATCACTGATCCGGCCCTATGTTCCATTCCTTTTCCCATTACAATCTCCAGGGTAAGTTTAATTATGTGTTGTATCTTTCATAGGTTCCTGAAAACGTCAACGAAGACGCCGACAAGACTCTGAAATTTTATTTAATTGAGTGTTATTGATACTGTCTCCGACTCAATTTTTTCGATCTTGATTGCGCAGACCTTGGCCTCGGCAATCTTGCACTGTGGATCCAATGCATCATTGGTTAATAAGTTGACTGATGCCTCCCGATAATGAAAGGGAATAAAAACCAATCCCTTATTCGTCCGATCCGTGACCCGTACCGGCAATTGGATCATACCGCGGCGGGAAGAGGCGCGCACAACTTCCTTATCCTCAAGGCCCAGGGACTTCGCATCCTCTGGATGCATCTCCACGTAAGCAGAAGGAGCGGATTCTTCCAGTACCTCTGAACGTCTGGTCATGGTACCGGTATGGTACTGGTACAATACCCTTCCTGTGGTCAGGATCAGTGGATACTCCTCATCGGGCAACTCTTCCGGTCCTGACCAGGTAATTGCTGACAACCAGGCTTTTCCACGAGGAAAACAGCCCATATGCAGGATCGGAGTGCCTGGATGGTCCGGCTCAGGACATGGCCAGCACAAGCCCTGTTCATCAATCCGTTCATAACTCATACCAGCCAATGCCGGCCAGCAGGCAGCACTCTCGGTAAAGACCTCAGCGGCAAAGGGCGGAACAGTATGATAAATCGGATCTCTAGAACCCTGATAACCACCACGGTTATTGCCCAACATCCTGTTGCTCACCATATTAATAATGGAGAGGTCGTCCCTGGCCTCACCAGGGGGAGGTACGGCACGACGAACACGCTGTACCTTCCGTTCCGTGTTGGTGAAAGTCCCATCTTTTTCAGCAAAAGATGCGGCAGGCAGCACGACATCGGCAATTTCAGCAGTCTCAGTCAAAAAGATATCCTGAACAACAAGGCATTCGAGCTGTTCAAAGGCCTTGCGTGCATGATCACTGTTGGGATCACTGATAATCGGATTTTCTCCCATGATCCACAGTCCTGCAAGCTTGCCATTGGTGATGGCATCAGGCATTTCTGTGGCCATGAGACCGGGTTTATCCGATACCGGTGTTCCCCAGATCTCTGCAAATTTCTTTCGCGCTGCTTCATCATCACAACGCTGGTAGCCTGGAAAAAAGGTTGGCATGCAACCCATGTCACTGGCACCCTGTACGTTATTCTGACCACGAAGCGGGTTGAGCCCTGCTCCTGCCTTCCCGAGATTACCGGTAATCACAGCAAGGTTTGCCAGCGCACAGACATTATCGGTCCCTGAGGTATGCTGGGTAATGCCCATGGTGTAATAGATACCAGCACGTTCTGCAGCAGCAAAGGTGCTTGCAGCCTGCTCTATATCAGCTGCAGGAACATTGCTTATTTGTTCAGCCCACTCAGGTGTACAATCAGTCAGGGATGCCTTAAAGGCCTCAAAGTTCTCTGCCCTTTCTGCTATGTACTCCTTGTCTTCTAAACCGTCTCGCAGGATAACATGGCACATGGCGTTTATCAGCGCCCCATCGGTACCGGGTCGCTGCTGCAGCCATAACTCGGATGAGTCGCAGAGCTTGATCCGGCGCGGATCAGCAACTATCAGCTTGGATCCTTTGTTGACGGCTTTGAGCATACGCAGGCCAATAATAGGATGTGTTTCAGTGGTATTGGAGCCAATCACCAACATGACATCGCTGTCAACGATACCGTTGATGGTGTTAGTCATTGCGCCAGACCCAAGTACTGTGACCAGACCGGTCACCGTTGGGCTGTGTCAGTATCTGGCACAGTGGTCAATATTATTGGTCCCTATCCCTGATCGGAAAAATTTCTGAAAGGCATAATTCTCTTCTCCGGTACAACGTGCCGACGAGAGTCCGGCCAAGGCATCTGGTCCTTTCTCACCGAGAATTTTGGAAAAGGACTGGGCTATGAAGTCAAGGGCTTCATCCCATTTTACCGGCTCAAGGGGCATTCCCTTCTGCCTTCGGATCAAGGGTCTGGTTAAGCGGTCAGGGTGTTGGATAAAGTTATGCCCGAATCGCCCTTTGACACAGAGATCACCATAATTGGGGCCAACCTCAGGATCTGCGGTAATTTCCATGAGGGTATGACCTTTCACCTTGAGGATCATCTGACAGCCGGTTCCGCAATAGGGACACGTTGTTCTTATTTCGCGTATCTCTTCTGACTGGATGGGTACAATACGATTTCTCTTGTTCAGTGCACCGGTTGAACAGTTGTCTACACATTTACCGCAGGATACACAGTTGTCCTTGAAGTCAATCACAAGCCCAACAGGGCGATCCTTCTCATCAAGGGACTCGCATTTGACCTCCAGCGCATCATACTCGCAGGAACGTTCACAGCGTCCGCAGTATATACACTTGTTCCGATCAACAGTGATGGCCCTGTGGCTGTGATCAATCGGATACACAGGAACAGAACCCATGCCTGTCTTGTTGATGTTTACACCAAGTTCGATGTCAAGTTTCTTTAAATCACACCGCTCAAAGGCAGTACAGCCGCAGGAGAGGCAGCGTTCGGCCTCACGCCGAGCCATTTTCTCGGTAAAACCGAGTTTGACCTCATCAAAGTCCTGGGTGGAAACCTCGGGCGGACGCTCAGGCATCTTTTCCCGGAGTTTAACATTGATGCCGTCAAAATTTTTCAGAGATACGTCATCAAAGGTGCGGCCCCGGTGAAAGTTAAAACGATTATCTGCCGGATCCTTCTCAACTCCCATGACATAGGCATTGATATTGTTCGCTGCTCTTCGCGCAGAAACCACTGCCTGAATAACAGATTTGGTCCCGGTGGAGGCGTCTCCACCGGCAAAAACACCTTCGACACTGGTCTGTGAGCTACGCGGGTTGGCCACAAACATGCCTGCGGGTGACACCTTTAATTGCGCCTCAAGCTCACCACCCTTCATCACGCCATTGACCGCCATCTGGCCAAGGGAGGAAACAACTGTATCTATACCTAAGGAGTTGGTGGATTCCGGAATGGGTATAACAGGACGTTTGCCCTTTTTGTCCGGCTCCCCGAGTTTCATCCTGAGCAAGTCAAGTTTTAAACGATTGTTCTCATCTGGGGTTCCACAGAGTCCAACGGGAGAGGCCATAAGCAGGAACTGAACCCCTTCGTTTTCCGCTTCCCGGATATTACGCTGGTTGGCTGGCATCTCCAATCGTGCCCGAGGGTAAATTACCGTGACCTGCTCAACGCCTTGCCGGATCAGGGAGCGGGCAACCTCCATACCAATGTTGTTACCACCGATAACGGCAGCTTTGCGTCCAAGATCAAGTTCTCTGCCCTCGTTCACCATACGCAAAAATTTTGTCGCTGTATGAACGTTTTCCTTATCTGTACATGGGACGTCAAATGGTGCGTCGATGCATGCACCGATTCCTACAAAGGTGGCATCGTACCCCATATCCTTTAAATCCTGGAGGGTGAAGTCACGGCCCCATTGCTGAGAGAGACGAATATTTATGCCCATGCGCAGGATAGTGTTTACTTCGTAATCGACTATTTCCCTGGGAATTTTATAATCCGGAAAACCATAACGCAGTGCACCACCAAGCTTGGATGCCGCCTCGAAGATGGTGACATCATGTCCTTTAAGGGTCAGGAACCATGCCGCGGTAAGCCCGGCAGGACCACCGCCAATCACGGCAATTCGTTTGCCGGTTGGTTTATCCTTGGGTATTTTGAGGTCGATTTCGTGGCTCATGCACCAGTCAGCTACAAAGCGCTTGAGATGGTTGATGGAAACAGGTTCGTCCACAAGGAGTCTGCGGCAGCGTGTTTCACAAAAACGCGGGCAGACTCGACCCACAGAAAAGGGAACAGGATTGCGTTCCATGACCAGGCGCAATGCCTCTTCATATTCTCCCTTGGCAACATGGGCAATATACCCTTGCACGTTAATCTGGCCAGGACAAGTCAAATTGCACGGAGCCTTACAGTCACCAAAATGGGTCTCGGAGATAACTGCGAGCCTTTCCTGCCTGTGGGCAATGACCGCTTCACTTGCAGTCTGAATCTCCATGCCCTCACGAGCAAGAGTGACACACGAGAGCATCAACTCATCATTACCTGCGACCTCAACCACACACAGCTCACAAGGAGTGTCAGATGGTTTCCCTTTCACATAGCAGAGCGTGGGAATAGTGATGTCAGATCGTTTGGCCACCTCAAGGATAGTAAGATCCTTTTCAGCAACGATCTCATGGCCATCTATGGTCAGTGTTACGGTTTTCATGGAATCACAGGGCTAATGTTACTTGTTAATACTGGATGGACTCTAGTTAGAGGGTTTCCACTCTTTAAGGAAAACCGGCAGATGCCCGGCCTCACGAGGTCCAATGATGATATTCCAATCTGGCAGTTCTTCTTCAAGCTCACCCTTCAGAGAAGCCAGGTAGCCAGGAATAATAATATCGCGATGTTTCACCTTGTCTTCGATACCATTCTTCTTCACAAACTGAGCGATGAGGTCTGCACCAAATTTTCCAGCTGCCCAGGCAGTGAGTACGGAAAGTCCCTCTGTGTCTTTAATGAGCAGCCAGGTGGGAACCTTGGAACCCTCAATCTCACCGGAAACAATGAAATAGGTGAGGGAGAAGTTACAGGTAATGACCACTGGCGAGTTCTCATCAGGACCAGTCAGAGGATAGATATCCTCAGTCACAACCATGGGACGCTGCGGATCAGTAAAGATATTCATCCGCTCCAGGAAGAGCGGGAAGACAAGATCGCCCTGGATGTCGGAGAGGACTATTATTCCGGCATATTTGGCAATAAGCACAGAGGCGACCATGGCCTCCATCATGGGATCATCAGTGATCTCGCAAGGAAAGGTGATGGTGGGAAAGCCAAGGGGCTTAAACTTTGCCGTTACTGCGGCACGCCTGGCAACAACATTATCCTCAAAGGCAGCACGTACGGTACGTGCGCCGGTGTCGATAACCATGTCCTTCAGACCTGCTGCTGCGAGCTTCTCAGAAATCTCTACACAGTTGTCAAGATTACTTCCCTTCACCCCAATGGGAGCCTTGGTCGCTTCACCAAGTTTTGCCATCTCATCAGCATTCTCCAGAGAGGCGCCATAGAGAAGAGGTACACGATCACCGCAGACTTTGGCACCTGCTGCCAGGTTTGCTGCAGAATCACTCATCAGGATAATTGCGGCCCTTGCAGACCCATCAACGACCTTCTGCACGAGAGCAACAAATGAGGCCTCGTCATTTTTGGCATCTTTTACGGCAATGAGGTCGGCCTTCATGATGACCCCAACACGCTCGTATTCAAGTTTATTGAATCGCTCAACACGTCCATCAACATCAGCATCGCTCATCTCGGTGGTCACCAGGACAGCAATACCTGTGGGATTCTCAAATCGCTTTTCATGGCGATACATACAGGTTTCAGCACCGGTTGTGAAGACATCGTCTCCTTGACCCAATTTAATGGAGCGGATGGGAGGAGCAGAGGCCTCGCCAATGGTTTCCTTGGCCTCATCGGATACATAGGGACAATCATCAATTTCCACCTGGCCTGCCGCAACTTTCATTGCAAAGGCGAGACAGGTTGGGATGCTACATTCGCCGCAATTTTTCTTGGGCAGCATCTTTAGGATTTGAATACCGGTTAAGGCCATGGTGATTCCTCCAGTTCTCTATACAGTTGGGTTAGTATTTTTTTATAGCGTATGACAGGCGTTAACCCCGACAAACATGAGTAAATCGGGACTTAGTTCCGCACCCCCTTGAGGGGTGTAAGTACCTTAACAAGATGATTTTCTGCACAAAACCCCAGAAAACAATTTCTAAGTTACTAAACAGCCATTTCCATTTCAAGTGCAGGATGTCCCTTCTCTTTGAGGAATTCCAAGATCTCCTCCTCGGTGGTCCCCTGCTCTTCCGTGGCGATCATATCAAACAGTTCAGGCATGCCGATATCTTCACAGACTGCCTTCAGTTTTTCGGCAATCTCATCTTTGAGCATCTTGGGCAACCAGACAACACGTTTGATTCCACCCTCTGCTTTGAACAGCTTTTTCGATGTCATGTAATGCTTACTGACACCCATAAATCCAGGAGTCTGCATACCACCACCTGCCATACCGGCAAGGGAGGTGAATTTCATGCCGGAAGGTGTCATGCCCAAGTAATCACGATTCACAACCATGATGCCGTTACACTGGGGAAGCATGGCGGCAATGGCCTCAAAGCAACCGCAGGCAGTCATGGGATTATTCATCAGAGAGTAACAGCTAACCTCTGGAACTGCGCCACGAGAGGCCTGGTTGACGAACTCATTAATTCCTACATAGTAGCCATTATCCGGGTCAGTGCACTCACCCTTCTCAATGGGCTGATTGGGGCCGGTGGGATTGATATTAAAGGAGGCCTTGCCGTCAAGCCAGTTATAGGCACCACACATTCCAATACGCTCAGGGGTGATAACACAGACATGGCTGGGAGCAAATGACTGGCAGAGGGTACAGGAGTAAAAAACGTCCTCGGTCTCATCGGTCATGGCACCAAGGCGAAGGTCACGCTCGGTGTAGACAGAGTTGGCAAGATCGATAACCTCCTTGACCTTGTCTTCCTCGGTGTAGAGCTTGACCTGAATCTTATCAACGATGGCACCAAACTCCTGGTGCAGTTTTCCGTGCAGGACCTTTCCTATATGTTTAAAAGAGAAACCTTTTTCAACGGCGGCCTTCCCTATACGCACCCACATGATATTCCGCTGGCCCATGTGCATGATGCCCTGAATATAGTTGGTGAGGTGATGGAACTGACGCTCAAGAATAGGTTCAAAATCAGACTGCATCTCTCGTCCGGCAACCTCTACCAGGATACCAAGGGGCAGGTTTTGACCCACCTCGATATCAGAGATGTCCGGTCCTTCCAGGGTGACCAGGCCGTCTTCCACCTCATCCATCTCCTTAGAGATAAGGACCTCAACACCAGGTGTACGACCGCCGCCGCATTCCATAAAGAGGTCATCCTTACGGACACGCTCACCCTCAAAGGCAGGGCCAAAGGACATGGGGATATCGATCTTGGTCACACTTACTTTCAGGCCACGAACCTCAATGGATTTCTGCACGATTTCATCGTGGGGAACGTTAGAGACAACATGCTCGTAGGTACAGATACCTGTGGGCAGTACTTCAGGGATATCGTAGTCAGAGATGGTTGGGAAGCCCCAGTTGATGGCACCGGCAGCATTTGCATACCATTCATCACTGACAGGACCAAAGGCCATAACAAAGGCAAAGGTCCTATCCTTATTGTATTTCAGATTACCTGCATAATCGCCTGGCTTAATGCCGCCAAAGGCAAGGGCTACGCGACAGGCAAAACCAATGGCAAAGACTGCGGTGCTATACTCACGACCAAAGGGTACCAGGCGAGTACCCCAGCCTACCTGGATATTTTGATCAACAAGCTGCTGTGGCAGACTCATTCCGTCAGTCTGTTCATGCATGAAGATATAAAGATTCTTCTCCTGCAGCTCAATTGCTATCTTGGCTGCCATTTTTGGATCGGCAGGTGTTCCAAGAATTGCTGCAAATCCAGGTGCTGAGCCATCAACAAATTCTACACCACGTTTACGAAAGATAACGTCATCAGCAGCACCAAGCCAGTAATTATCGGCAGTCGGATCCTCTGTTGCCGTGTAAAGGTTGGGCTCATTGAGGTAGCGAATGGACTCATACATCTCTTCAGCAAAGTAGGTGGCCATACCGGCATCAAGGGCAGGTGCCAGATAAGGAAGCCAGATGTCTTCCGTCACAATGGGGGGCATCAGCTTACGACACTCCTGAAAGATATCTTTCATATCGCCTAGTTTTTCCACCTTGGCTCCCAGCATACTGTAGATAATGGGAAGGTAGTAGGCGGTGTTGGGAAAGGAAACTTCCTTATCCTCACCAAATTTTTTCACAGCATCTTCATAGCTGTTTTCGGCCATATCTATAATTTTCTGCGCTCCTCGGATGGCTGCAGAACAAATTATTTTCGACATATCTTAAGCTCCCTGTATTAATCCTTGATGTGCTACGTTTCAGCTTAGTTCAGATAATCAGTCCATGAGACCGGCAATCAACGACTTGGTCAAGGCAATGGCCTTGGGATGACGCATGATCATCACTTCGCCGCCTGCCATCAACATACAGCTGGCAGTAAGGGCCTCCATCATGACACCACGGGTCTCCTGGTCACCGATCATGTCATCACTTGGAAGTTTGGTCTCCTTGGCCTTCCACACCTCGCAACCGAGGTTACAGATGATGGGAACCTGGAGTTTGTCATCCTGCTGAGTGAGAGCGGCAATGCGAATACGCTCCATGACCGAATAGGTGTATTCAATACCGTAGCCCAGGGCACCGACAGAGGGATCCATGAGGACGGTTTCAAGGGATACACCAAGATTTTCCAAGAGAATGTTCAGCTGTTTTGCCAGGTTGACATCAATGGGAGAAGCGGCAACGATTGGATGCTGAAAGGCCATGGCTGTCGCACCGATGGTGCGATAGTTTGAATCTTCCAGAGGTGAGAGACAGACCTTTTTATCGCCAATGATAGAGGTGAGATCTCTTAACGTCTCGGTATCTTTTTCTGCATTACCGCAACCCCAGACAACAATGGGCACATCAACGGCTGCAATGACATCTGCGGCAACTTTTGCAGCATCAGCAGCCGAGCGATTCATCCCATTGGGATCAGTGGAAGCAAGGGAGATAGCAACTGCCTCAGCACCATAGGTCTTCACACATTTCTGAGCCCATGCGACAGGATTATCGAGAACATCGTTGAAATGCTGAGTTAAAGTTTCAGGCCACTCCTCAGGTTGTACATCTGCAACTTCCATGGCAATGAGTGGCTTATTGGGATGATCTCCTTCAAAGAGCTGGAAAGGCATAGAAGAACTGCCGCCAACGGTCTTGACATTGTCGCCATTGCCCATATTCACTGGCCGAATAGTGCCGGTGTAATTGGTCTGGTAAGTTTTCGGATCAACTTTAGTGCTTCGATCCGCAAGGGGTGTTGTTTCTTTAGCAAGCTCGGCAACACCGGTATCAGCTGCAGGAGCAGGGGCAGCAACCTTGGCTGCAGCCTCTGCTTTGGCCTTGGCTTCCACCTCTGCCTTGGCCTTCGCCTCATCAGCTGCCTTTGCATCGGCAGCAGCTTTCGCTTTTGCTTCTTCGTCAGCCTTGGCCTTGGCATCCGCTGCAGCTTTTGCTTCTTCACCAGCCTTTGCTTTTGCTGCTGCCTCGGAATCAGCTTTGGCTTTTGCCTCTGCCTGCGCTTTGGCCTCTTCAGCAGCCTTGGCCTCTGCGGCAGCCTTGGCTTCTGCTTCTGCCTTGGCAGCGGCAGCTGCTTTTTCAGCAGAGTCATCGACAGGTGCTGGTGCCGCGGGAGTGACAGGCGCTGCTGGAGCGGTTGCGGCAGGCGTTATTTCTGGCTCTCTCTTCAGAATAGCATGGGCGCCTGCAAAACTTGACAAGGCCTCAAACTGGTCATCGGTTAATCCATATGCCTTCTTTAATGCGGCAAGGCCAAGATTTACAGAATCAAGGGCCATGATCCGTTCTTTCTCATTCATTTCATGCTCTCCTGAATCATCCGCACCCTTGGGTACGTCAGTAATTGTACTTGTGGTCGTTTCCATTGGTGCCGAAGCGACAATCTGCGTGGAATCGCTTTTGGCTTTTTGCATAAGAGCATCAGCCTCAGCACGAGCTGCAGCAATAATCTTTTCTGCCTCTGCTTTTGCTTCTTCGAACACTTTATCAGTATCAATTGCCTGTACAGTGACAGACTCTCGAGTTTCTTCAACAGCAGCGGGTGCTTCAGTTTCACTGATACCCGGCCTGGGAAGAAGTCCTGCCCGGTTAAGGATCTCAGGGACTGCGCTTTCCCACTCAATGGCCATACAGTGGACTCCGGCAACACCCTTTATCTCTTTCACCTGGTTAATGATATCAACACAAATCTGGATACCCTCGTCCTGCTTATCCTTGGCATCCTTCATGCGCTTGATCACATCATCAGTGACATCCATGCCCGGGACATAATTCTTCATGTAACGAGCCATGCCCAAAGATTTGGGCGGGGTGACACCGGCAAGGATATAACATTTCTCATCCAGGCCGAGATCTCTCACCATCTCCATAAACTTGGCAAATTTCTCAACATTGTAGATGATCTGTGTCTGAACAAAGTCAGCACCTGCGGCCACCTTTTTCCCAAGACGTACTGCCCGGTACTCAAAGGGATAGGCAAAGGGGTTGGCAGCGGCACCGAGGAAGAGTTTTGGTTCATCGCTCTTGATCTCTTCTCCGCACTGGAAGCGTTTTTCATCACGCATTCCCTTCATCATCCCCAGCATCTGGATGGAGTCCATATCAAAGACTCCCTTGGATCCAGGGTGATTACCAAACTTCTGGTGGTCACCTGTGAGACAGAGCAGATTTTTCAGGCCAAGGGCTGAGGCACCAAGTATATCAGACTGCATGCCGATTCGATTTCGATCGCGACAAGTCATCTGGATAACTGGCTCGACTCCTTCCTCTTTAGCAATCAATCCGGCTGCTATGGATGACATACGAACAATCGCTGTCTGACAGTCAGTAATATTGACTGCATCCACATTCCCTTTCAACAGTCGTGCTTTTTCACGAACTGTTTCCGGATTTCCGCTTTTAGGGGGACCAAGTTCACCTGTAACGGCGAATGTCCCCTCTTTTAATATTTTTTCTAGATTACTGCCCGACTTCATCGGTTGGACCCCTCCTGCCAAATTCAAACTCATTCAAGAATAGTATTCTCGTTAGAATTACTTATGTCCGCATCCCACTCCAGGAATACCCTCTCCGGCACCAAGATCACGACGCATCTCCATATCAAAGAGTACGCGATCCTGTTTCTTATTAATACCAAGGGCATCACGTTTGCCGTCAATAGCCTTTATCATCTTCTGGGCAAGTTTGATGGGATCTTCTTCGTAGTCCCAGCTGGCTCCGTACTCGTCCCGCATTCCTTTGAGAATAAAATCGTTCATCTCTTTGGAACCGGTTACAGGAAGATTCTGGAAGATGACATGAGCGCCAGAGGTGACAAAGTACTGGCCAATGGCAATAGCTTTTTCGCTCATATACAGAGGGGCAGTACCGCAGGCAGGCAACTCAGAGATATCATCACCAAGACCACCCTCTTTCACCATCTCAGTGAGGGCAATGAGCAGACGACTGTTATCAACGCAGGAGCCCACATGGAGAACAGGAGGCATACCAACTGTTTCACAGACCTCTGCAAGCCCTTCACCGCAGTACTCGGCTGCAGCTTCTGGCCGCATCAGTCCCACCCTTCCCAGAGCCTGGGCAGCACAGCCCGTTGCCAGGACCAGAACGTTATTTTTCAAGAGTTCGGTGGCAATCTTGAAATGCACATCATCAGAATACTTATAGTGCTCACAGCCGACCAGGGCCCCGACACCTTTAATACGGCCATTGATGATATTGTCATTCAAGGGACGATAACTCTGACGGAAACGCCCACCAAGCATATAGTTAATGGTCTCATGACTAAAGCCTACCACAACATCAAGCTTATTCTTTTTGGGGATATAGAACTCGCCACGTTTCTTGAAGTTGTTAATGGCATGGGTCAAGATCCTTTTTGCAGAACCCAGAGCATCTTCTTCCTCAAACTGCATATGCACGGCATCCGGCATCATGGCCCGGTAGTTGGTAGTGATGATATCAGTGTGTTTACCCTTTACCACTTGGGCCACAGACTGCATGATACACTGGACGTCGACCACCATGGCCTCTACAGCGCCGGTTGCCAGAACCATTTCCTGCTGGATAAACGATCCGGCCACCGGAACTCCACGACGCATGAGAATCTCGTTTCCGGTACAACACACTCCTGCCAGGTTAATCCCCTTGGCGCCAACTTTCTTGGCTAGGGCCAGCATCTCTTCATCTTCAGCTGCGAGGCAGAGGGCTTCGGCAAGGAGGGGCTCATGTCCATGAACAGTGACATTTACCTGATCGGCCTTAAGGACACCCAAGTCCACAATTGCCCTCCTGGGGACAGGAGTGCCAAACATGATATCGGTGAGTTCAGTGGAAAGCATGGAAGCGCCCCAGCCGTCAGCCAGAGAACAGCGAGCAGCCTGCTTCATGATATTCCTGTATTCCTGGTCCACACCCATATGGGTACGGTGCATGGTCTCCACCACCTCGCGATCAATGCCTCGAGGCTCGACACCTTTTTCCTTCCAGATCTTCTGCTGTTTTTCAGGGGCACGTTTGAGCATGGTGAGTGTGCCCTTCTGCTGACCAAATTCGGCCAAGGCCTTTTCACCAAGCTCTAGAGCGATCTCGTTTTTATCTCTGTCCTCAGTCTCGATGCCATAGATTTCTGCCATCTTATGCAGCTTAGCAACGTCTTTGATCTCATGCGGGGTATGCCCCTTGGCAGTCTCGATAAAGCCCATGACCATCTCACGGGCATGGTCGGTATGTGCTGCAGTTCCAGCGGCAACGGTACGGGCAAAGTTTCTGGCTACAACTGTAGATGCCGTGGCACCACAGACGCCGATCATTTGCTCAACACCGTCAATGATCTGGCAGGGACCCATATTACAGATACGGCAGCAGGTTCCGCCTGAACCAAAAAGGCAGGCAGAAACACCACGATCCTCAATACGGTCGTAGGCAGTCCTTACCTGTTTCGCCAAATCCTGGTTAAGCAAGTCTTTGGTTGAAGCAGCGGTGATTTCGTTACAGGATTCGCATCCACCTTTGCTGTTGCTCATAATTATCCTCCGGAACAATGATAAACGGTACGAAAAACCGTTTTAAAGGCTCTTATTCTATATACTAGCTAAGATTAGCTGCCATCTTGGCGGCCTGTACAGTATTTTTCATCAACATGGTAATGGTCATGGGTCCGACACCACCCGGCACAGGGGTGATGCAGGAGGCTTTTTCTTTAACAGCTTCGAAATCCACATCGCCGGCAAGAATTGCCTTTCCGCTTGAAGCCTGGCCGATGCGATTAACACCAACATCGATGATAGCCACTCCATCTTTGACCATATCTGCGGTCACCATCTTCGGGACACCAACGGCTGCAATGATTATATCTGCGCGCCTGCAATGTTCGGCCATGTCCTTAGTCCTGGTGTGACAAAGGGTGATAGTGGCATTTCCGCCATCACGCTTCTGCAGCATAAGGTTGGCAATGGGTTTTCCAACGATATTAGACCGCCCGATGATCACAACCTCAGCTCCACTGGTCTCAACGCCACTCCTGGTGAGGAGTTCAAGAATACCGTGCGGAGTGCAGGGCAGAAAGCATTCCTCGCCAAGCACCATCTTTCCAACATTTACAGGATGAAATCCGTCCACATCTTTATCCGGATTAATGGCATATAAAACCTTAGCTTCGTCGATATGCTTGGGAAGGGGCAACTGAACAAGGATTCCATTTATTTTTGGATCGTTATTGCACCTTTCGACAAGGGCCAACAACTCCTCTTCGCTGGTATCGGCATCAAGGGTGACCTGCTCGGAATGAATGCCAAGGGCATGGGCGGTCTTGTTTTTGGCTGCAACATAGGACTGGGATGCAGGATCCTCCCCGACAAGGATGGTTACAAGGCCAGGTACGACATCATGTTTCTCTTTCAATTCAGCTACTTCAGTAGTTAACTCCTCACGAATTGTCTTAGCCACCTCTGTACCGCTTATAAGCTTTGCTGTCATTTATTCATTCCTCTAGTAATTACGACGACCGACATTTCCCTAAAACAATGTCGGAACATCTTTTGGTTAGCTGTGGGGTGAGCCACTCTCAAAAATCTGTATCGCTACGAGATGTTACCGAAATAGCCCTGAAAGAATCTTCTTCAAACACCCTGGAGTAGCAAGACTATCAGGGCGCGATGGGCTGTCAAATTAATAGGTTTTTCAATTTTTTTCAAGTAACAGATCAATATTTTTTAACAATCATCAACATTTTTTGATTTATTGATAAAAAAAATCGATATAGACAGCAGACAGTGTGGTGTAGACTCTCCAAGGAGCAAGAGAAAGCATGAGACAACAAAAAAGATCAATATGGTGAAGTGGAAAGCAGCCAGGCTGAGGATAGAGTCAGAAAGCCATTGATGCCAAGTTTCAACAAGAGAACATGGAGAAAGAACGGAACGAGGATCTACAGCCGAAGAAATAACTTCAGCAACGATAAAAAAGGGACAAATCCGAACAGACTCCGACTGCTCCCACAAGAATGGGGAACAGTCGAAGATCTCCATTGCTACATGGCAACAATAGGAAGATACTCTGGTTCCCAGCGCATCCTGCTCAGAAGTTCCCTCATTCTTGCCTCGTCCCCTTCATGTTGAAAAGAGGAAAAGACACAGGGACGACTGACTCCGTTTTCCACAGCAGACATGGCCACAGCCAGAGCCACCTTATCGCTTACCGCGTTCAGGGTATTGACAGGAGGCACAAGACATCCCTCATCCATTTCCGCCTTGGAAACACAGGCAGAAACAGCGTGGGCGGCTGCTGTAAAAAACTGCGGCAGTACTTCGCGGGCACCGGAACCCAGCACTCCAAGCCCGACACCTGGGAAGACAAAGACATTATTGCACTGACCAACCTGATGTGTAACACCCTCATGGGTTACCGGATCAAAGGGGCTTCCTGTTGCAACCAGGGCCTTACCATCTGTCCAGCGATAAATATCTTCAGGCAGGGCCTCGGTCATGTCTGTGGGATTAGACAGAGGCATGATTACCGGCCGCTCGGTGTTGGCGGCAACGGCCTCCACCACTTCCTGCGTAAAACAACCGCCTTGACCAGAGGTCCCTATCAAAACAGTAACTCCGGCCTTTTTCACAGCTTCAAGCAAGGATAGATTAGCAGGGTCTTGGAGCCAGGGAAAGGCTTCCTTATCCTTGGCGAATTTCATTTTGTATTCCTCGATATCCCGGTCGCTGGTCACAACCCCTCGGGAATCCAGGGTGAAAATTCGATCCCGGGCCTCTTCCTCTGTGAGTCCCTTTTCCATAAGGGCCACACCGATCTGTTCAGCCACACCGACACCACCGGCACCTGCGCCATGGACAAGAAAAACCTGATCCTCCAGCTTTTCCAGTTTAATCCGCATAGCTGTGAGAATTCCAGCAAGGGTGACTGCACCGGTCCCCTGAATGTCGTCGTTAAAAGAGATCAGGTCATGAAGATAGGTATCACGAATGGCAAAGGCATTCTGCTTGGAAAAGTCCTCCCATTGACAGAGGGCATTGGGAAAGACATTTCTGAAAGCACAGGCAAAGCGTCGAAGAAATTCCAGGTACTCATCGCCTGTCAATCGATGATGGCGCCAGCCCAGGTAATCGTTATCTGCCAGCAGGGCTTCATTATCGGTTCCCACATCCAGGGATATGGGCAGACAATGCCAGGGAGCCACCCCTGCCCCTTGGGTGTAGAGCATGAGCTTGCCGAGACAGATGGCTATCCCCCCTGCCCCCTGATCACCTATCCCGAGTATCCCCTGGTTATCAGTAACCACTGCCACTCTGATATCCCTGTGAATATAGCGACGAAGGATATCCTCGGCTTGATCGATATTGCCCGGGTAAAAATGAAGTCCGTTTGCCTGGCGAAACATGGATGAATACTGCTGAACCGCCAATCCAACAGTAGGGGTATAAATAATACCCATCAGATTCTCTATATCACTCTTGATAAGAGCATGGGCAAGGGTCACGTTACGATCAAAAAGCGAGCGCAGATAGATAAATTTTTCTATGGAATTTTCTTTGCTGTTTACTTTAATTTTTGAATTTTCAATTTGATGCTCCAAGCTGCGAACAGCTGGCGGCAGTGCAGCTTCAAGACCCATCCGTTTTCTTTCTGATCGAGTAAACGAGGTTCCCTTATTCACAAAACTGATACTATTTACTGTGGCACCACTGGCGTAAACCAGAATCTCTCTGGTGTTTCCATATTCGTCGTATTTAAAACCGTATTGATTATCTGACATACCCTTGACCTCACCCTTTGCGCCTGCATTGGGAAATTGACTTTTTCCCTGCAATCCTCCATAATGTGCCCCATGACACAGTGGAAAAAAATATTGCAGGAATCCGTGACCAGCACCGAAGAACTCGCTCATCGGTTTGATTTTGATAGTAACGCATTGGATGCAGTTTTAGCAACCTTTCCCATGCGGATTAATTCATATTATTTAGGCCTCATCAAGACAGTTGGAGACCCAATCTGGAAGCAGGCTGTTCCTGACAGAAAAGAGGTTCAAGATTCAGTGTGTGTGACTGATCCCTTGGCAGAAGAAGACCTCAGTCCCATCCCCAATCTGGTGCACAAATATCCAGATCGAGTTCTCTTTCTTGTTACCAATGAATGCGCCATGTACTGTCGCTTCTGTACCAGAAAAAGAAAAGTCGGCACCACCAGAATGCAGATCACCCAAGACACCATTCAGGCAGGTATTGACTATATTCGAGACAACAGACAGATCCGGGAGGTATTGATCTCAGGTGGTGACCCCTTACTGCTTAGTGACGAAAAACTGGATTCCATTCTCACCCGTCTACGTTCCATTCCTTCCCTGGAGGTGATCCGGATAGGCACCCGGGTTCCCTGCACCCTGCCCATGCGAGTGACCAAAGAGCTTACGGCCATACTCAAAAAACACCACCCGCTCTATATCAACACCCATTTCAACCATCCCGACGAACTCACCCCTGAGGCGGCCAGAGCCTGCACTCTTCTCGCCGACGCCGGTATTCCTCTGGGCTGCCAGGCCGTCCTCCTCAAAGGAGTAAACGATGATCCCGAAACCCTTCGCAACCTTTTCCTGGGACTCCTGCACCTCAGGGTAAAGCCCTATTATCTCTTTCAGGCTGACCTGACCAGGGGCACCAATCATTTTCGAACTCATACAGAATCAGGCATAGCAATCATGGGTCAACTCATCGGCAATATTTCAGGCATGGCCGTTCCCACCTACGCCCTGGATGCCCCGGATGGCGGAGGAAAGATTCCCCTTACCCCAGACTATATCGTGGACAAAGGAGCCAATTTAAGGTTTCACAATTATCTGGGAAAACTCTGCACCTATCCAGAGAATGGTGACCCTCTCTAATTTTTTTTTGTTACCCTTTTCATTTTCTTGATATTCACTGCCCGGACAAAATATACTTTATTCAGGATCCATCTTTCATCCGCCCATCAATTCAGGCCCAAAGAGTGATCTTATGAACCAGGAAGAAACCCTTAGCGCAATACTCGATTCCGATGAACTGCCCACCCTGCCTGTTATTGCCTCCCACATTATCACCTTGACGACTGGCCAGGACACCACTCTTTCAGACATTGACAATCTGGTATCAAAAGATGCGGAACTCTCTGCAAAAATTCTCAAGGTCTCCAACTCTGCTTTTTACAGTCTTCCCCAGCAGATCAGTTCCATAAAGCAGGCCCTTTCCATCCTTGGTAGCAAAGCGGTCAGGAACCTGGTCCTCTCTTTCTCCTTTCTTACCATGAAGGCTGGGAGAAAAAAGGGCCATTTTAATTTCGAAAAATTCTGGAATAAATCCCTGGCAGGAGCAGTGGCCGCAAAACTCATCCTCGAACGGGTGAAAGGGGCAAATAGTGAAGAAATATTTGTCTGTGGACTGTTGCAGAATCTCGGCGAACTGATCCTTGCCAGGACCTTTGCCGAAGAATACGAAGAGGTGTTGAGAAAAGTTAAGAAGGGACAGGTTGATGCCCTTAATGCCGAAGAAGACGCATTCGGTACCTTTCACCCTACTATCGGCTACGAGGTCGCCAAACGATGGGGATTTTCTGATGCCCTCCTCCTCCCTATCCTCTGTCACCACGATCCTTCTCTCTATAAGGGAGGAGACGCACAAATAGAGAGCAGCACAAAGGCCCTCTATCTTTCAGACCTGCTCATCAGTATCCTCTTCTCCGACAAACCTGAGGAATTTTACAAACGTTTTTCCAGAGAGGCCAACAGCCTCCTGGGGTTAAAGAATAAAGATGTAGAAGATATCCTCAACGAGGTCCATATCCAGATAGACCAAGCAGGTGAATATTTTGGAATGCGCATAAAAAGCACCAAATCCATCCAGGAAATCCTTCAGGAGAGTAATATCCGTCTCAGTCTGACAGACCTTGACTTTGACCAGATGAACAAGGAACTTGTCCGAACAAAAGTCGAGCAGATGAGTCTCACCAAAGAGCTGGAGGCAAAAAACAAGAGGCTAGCCAGCCTGCCAAACATGGATGAACTCACCGAGATTTACAATCATCACTATTTTCTAAACGCCCTCGAGAACGAAACAAGCCGTGCCATCCGTAACCAAATACAACTCTCTCTCCTCTTGATAGACATCGATCATTTCAGGAAGTTCAACGACACATACGGCCATCAGGCTGGAGATTTCATCCTTAAAGAATTTAGCCGGATACTCAAAGAAAATATTCGTAGATATGACACCCTTGCCAGGTATGGCGGAGGAAAATTCACTGTCATTCTGCCTGGTACCAACGCAGAGGAAGCATTAGCCATTGCAGAGAAACTCAGGGAGACAGTGGACGAGGCAAAGTTTGAAAAGAGCAGGGAAGAGTACCATATCACTGCCAGTTTTGGTGTCGCCTCTGTACAGCCTGCGACCATTGACAAGTTCGAAACATCCATTTTTATAAGCCAAGCCGATGCTGCCCTCTATGAAGCCAAAAAAGCTGGAAGGAATAGAGTGGTCATTCATGCTGCGAAGAAAAAATGGTCTGATTTCTGACAGTACTGTTCATACATTTGTATTTTCCGGCTGAGATATTGGTCAAATTCTGTTATAATGTAGTACAGTAAAAGAATATGAATGGGCACTTCTCGTATCCGGTCACACTGCATTATACAGTTATTCCATTGAGTTGACCGCTTCAGTGTAACAAAGCTAGAGTCTATGACAGAGATCACCTTCAACTACTGCTTTGATTTTCCTGACAACAGAAAGAAACGATTTCTGATTCAGTTAGATCCTGTGACGTTTGAATACAAATCCTCCGGCAACACCCCACCGGATTGGGCCCTTCTCGAGGTAGCCCGCTGCCAGTGCTGCCAACTTGAACTTTCCAAGCATGACTACTGCCCCATAGCTGCCAACATTGCTGAGCTGGTCATAGCCTTTAAAGACATACCCTCCCAAAAATCCTGCCTTGTCTCCTGCATCTCTGCGGCTAGGACCTGCAGCAAAGATACCACGGTCCAGGAAGGACTGGCCTCAATCATGGGAATCCTCATGGCCACCTCTGGTTGTCCCAGCATGTCCATCCTCAAACCCATGGCCTGCTTTCACCTGCCCTTTGCAACCGTTGAAGAGTCCCTGTTCCGTTCAGTGTCCGCCTATCTCCTTCGCCAGTACTTCTCCCACAAAAAAGGCGAAAACTACGATTTTTTCATGCTTCGCATCCAGGACTATTATGCTGAGGTTCAGCAGGTGAATGAAGGGATCCTGAAACGGATTAGTACGACCTCGGAAATGGATGCAGACAAAAACGCCATCATCACCCTCAATTCCCTGGCCCAGATCCTGATGAAGGAGGTTGACGAAGACCTGGACTCCTTCAAACAGTTGTTTCTCTAAAAACAGACAAACCAACGGACAACGTTTCTCCTGGGAAACAACGTATTACGTGCACTTCCCTGAGAGTCACATCATACTCTCCGGATCCACATCCACAACAATCCTGACATCTCCTCTGGCAAGGATTGACTGATTCTCCAGGATATTGTTACAGGCAGCATGAAGCGCTGACACCTGTTCTCCTTTCAACAAAACCTGCCAGCGAAAGCGGTCACGGATCCGATCGATGGGTGCCGGTGCCGGGCCCAGTACTTCTATTTTCTTTTCCTGAGATGAGCGGCAAAGCTCTGCTGCAAGTCCTGCTGCTCTCTGCACCTCGGCCTCCCTGGTGCCTGAAATCTTCACATTCACCATACGCAGGTAGGGTGGAAAGAGGGGATTGTTTCGTATTCCCATCTCCTTTTCGTAGAGCTGCTCATAGTCATGGGCCTGGGCCAGCTGGATTGCATAATGTTCAGGACGCAGGGTCTGGATGATCACCCTGCCTGGCTGATCCCCTCGCCCTGCCCTGCCCGTCACCTGCGACAGGAGTTGATAGGTCCGTTCAGAAGCGCGAAAGTCAGGCATACTCAGTCCACCATCGGCCCAGACGACACCAACCAGGGTGACGTGGGGAAAATCGTGTCCCTTGGCTATCATCTGGGTGCCGATGAGAATATCGATCTCACGCTGATGCATTTTCCTGAGCAGGGAAAGAAACTTTCGTCTATCCGTTGCCGTATCCGAATCAATGCGGGCCACACGGGCCTCTGGAAAAAGATCTGCTATTTCCTGTTCGATCCGCTCCGTGCCAAATCCCACTGGAATGAGCTGGTCAGAGCGACAGGATCCACAGACAGTATTCTGTTTTAGCACATAGCCACAGTAGTGGCAGACCAGTTTTGCCGCTCTTTTATGATAGGTCAAAGAGACATGGCAATGAACACAACGTACCGGTTCGCCACAGTCACGACAGAGGTAGGTTGAAGAAAAGCCGCGCCGGTTCAGAAGAAGAATTGATTGTTGGCCCTCTGCAAGATTCAGAGCCAATTCCTGTTGCAGTTTTCGGCCAATGGCCTGCCCCCTTACTTTTTCTTCTTTTTTTCTGAGATCAACAATGGAAACCTGGGGCAGAGGACGATCACTCACCCTCTTTTTCATGCTGAGCAGGGTGAATTTTCCATTCATTGCCCTGGCGTAGCTGGTAATGGTTGGAGTACCAGATCCAAGAAGGACCACAGCCTTATTATAGCTGGCGCGAAGGATGGCCAGGTCCCGGCCATGGTATCGCAGACCATCCTCCTGTTTGAAACCCGAGTCATGCTCTTCATCCACCACAATCAGCCCAGGATCCGCCAGAGGCGCAAATACTGCAGACCGAGCCCCGATCACTACTCTGCCCTCACCTGTAGCTGCCAGACTCCACTGGTCAAACCGTTGTCCTGGGGTCAGTCCGGAATGGAGAAGGACCACCTTCTCACCAAACCTGGAGACGAAATGGGCTTCAAGCTGGGTGGCCAGGGCAATTTCAGGAACCAGAACCAGGACATCGCGTCCCAATTCCAGGGTGCGTTCTGCAGCGCGGAGATAGACCTCTGTCTTGCCGCAGCCCGTGACCCCATGGAGAAGAAAAGGAGCAAAGGAGTGTTCTTTTATGGCTGGTAGAATCTGCTCCAGGACCTGTTCCTGCTCGGAGCTGAGCATTTCCGGCTTTTCAAAAAACGGCAGGGCTTCCCCAAAGGGATTCCGATAAATACGGCGTTTCACTGAACGAACCAGACCCCGCTGTTCAAGCTCAGGCAAGGCCTTGGATGCCCCACTGTAGACGCGTCGCAGGTCTTTTGCAGGCACAGCCTCCTGCCCCTGTTCACGGGAAAGGGCAAAGAGGTGAAAAAGGGTACGCACCAGAGGAATGGTCAGCACCTCTCTGCCCTCTTGTTTTGCCACGGCAGCCAGTGCCTTTCGGCCCTCCTTTCCCTCTATGGTTTCAGGCAGCTCCATTGCTGTCTGTAAGACAAAACAGGGTTCATGCTTCTCACCAATTCTTGCTTCATCAAGGGTGTCTTTATAAGAGATCAAGCCCTGTTTGAGAAAACCTGCAAGAAATTTTCGCCACTGCTTGTCTGCCTCCAGCTTTTTGGAGAGTGGAGCACTGAGCTCCCCTTTTTCCAGAAGGAGAGCAAACCAATCCGGTTCGGCCTGGTCAGAGAGTGGCCAGCAAACAAGTTCCTTTTTCCCGGACGGGGTTAATTGGATAATTTTCCGAGTGCGTGAGGTCAAGCCACCCGGAAGTGCGGTCCGGATGACCTCACCTATGGGATAATGATAATAGTCTGCAATCCAGCGAAAAAATGAGACAAGATTCTCAGGAAACAGGGCTTTCCTGTCCAGGAATCGAATAACGGGGAGGATCTTATAGCTGACATCTTCTTCAGGAAGCAGGCCCAGCACATATCCTGTAACCCTCTGCCTCCCCATGGGGACTAGCACCCTTCTCCCAACAGGGTCACCACTTTTTTCAGGATCAAAGGAGTAGGACAGGGTCTGAACCAGGGGGGCGGCAACAGCTATCTCGATCCGGATCATAATCCGGCGGCCAGTTCCTTGACATGCTCCTTCAGATCAGATCCCAATTGTTCATGGCGCATACCGTAGGCCAGAATGGCCTTCAGGTAGCCAAGTTTATCCCCTGCATCATAACGGGTCCCCTCAAACTCATAGGCATACATGGAACGTAAATTCTTCAGGGCAAGGAGGGCATCGGTGAGCTGGATCTCGCCACCGTGCCCGGGAGTGGTTCGTCCCAGGAGATCAAAGATTTCAGGAGTGAGAATATAGCGGCCGATGATGGCCATATCCGAATCAGTGGTCCCGGGAGCCGGTTTTTCCACCATCCGCTTTACCATATGGGTGCGCTCGCGATCAGTTTCTTCTCCCTCCACTATACCGTACTGATGGGTCTGCTCTTTCGGGACCCGCTGCACGGCCACAATGGGTTCCTGCAGTTCATTAAACAGATTGAGCATCTGTTTGGCACAGGGAGTATCAGCCAGGACCAGGTCATCACCAAGAAGGACCATGAACGGTTCATTGCCAACCACATGACGGGCCGTCCAGATTGCATGCCCGAGCCCCAGTGGTTTTTTCTGACGCACCGAGACAATATCAATGAGATTGGAAATGGAATCCAGTTCTTGACAGAGAATTTTTTTGTTTTTTTCCTTGAGTACGCAGTCTAGGTGAAAATCATAATCAAAATGATTCGCTATGGCCGACTTGCCTTCACTGGTAACAAAAATAATCTGGTCGATGCCGGAGGAGACCACTTCTTCAACAATATACTGGATGGTTGGCCTATCCACGATGGTCAGCATCTCTTTAGGGATGGCCTTGGTCGCTGGCAAGAACCTGGTACCGAGTCCTGCCACGGGAATGACCGCTTTACGAACCTTCATAAATTGTTTCCTCTTTTTCAATGACAGATAGTAACTATTCAAGTATTCAGGAAAGGAAATTCAGGAATTAGTATACTATCACGCACCGATGTTGAAATAAAACAATAAAAAAACAACACCCATTCTTTCATCATGCACGCAAGGCGTCTGAATTGGGTCTGATTTCCGGCTACTGACTCCTGAATAGCTGAGCAGTTACAGCAGATATATTCCTGTATAAAAAAAAACAGAGCCCAACATACCATACTTATCGTTCAACATCACCCTCTTCCATGCAACTCAACTATCCTGCAGAACTTCCCATTGTCTCCTATCGAGAATCCTTTCTTGAACTCCTGCAGGAGCATCAGGTTATAATTGTTTCAGGAGAGACCGGCTCCGGGAAGACCACTCAACTGCCCAAATTCTGCCTCGAATCCTTTCCGGACAAGCCTTTTCTCATCGGCTGCACCCAGCCGCGACGGGTGGCAGCAACTTCAGTTGCCTCCCGCGTCTCTGATGAACTGAAGGCGCACTCCGAACTTGTCGGGTATAAGATCCGCTTTCACGACAAGACCAGCAAGGACACCAGGATCAAATTCATGACCGACGGTGTACTCCTTGCCGAGACCAGGCAGGATCCTCTCCTCAAACGCTATGGGGTAATTATTATCGATGAGGCCCATGAACGCAGCCTGAACATCGACTTTCTCCTTGGCTATCTCAAAAAACTCCTGCCCAAGCGTCCCGATCTGAAACTGATCATCACCTCTGCCACCATTGATACGGAAATATTTTCCCGTCATTTTGCCAAGGCCCCTATTCTCAATGTGGAAGGCCGCAGCTATCCAGTGGAGATACGCTATTGGCCACTCACCAAAGAGGAGGAAAAAGAGGACCTTTCCCACGTGGAACATTGCGTAAAAACCATAGTGGATCTGCATCACCGGGAACCACCTCGCGATACACTGGTCTTCCTTCCCACGGAAAAAGATATCAGGGAATGCTGCTCACTCCTGGAAAATAAACTTTCCTCGAGCCTCATTCTCCCCATGTTTGGCAGGCTGCAGGCTGCTGATCAACAGAAGATCTTCAAAACGTCTCCCTTGACCAAGATCGTGGTGGCCACCAACGTGGCAGAAACCTCAATTACCGTGCCTGGTATCCGCTATGTCATAGACACTGGTCTGGCCAGGATTTCCCAGTACAACGTTCGGGCCAGGACCACCAGCCTGCCGATCACCAGAATATCACGGGCCAGTGCAGACCAGCGCAAAGGCAGATGTGGTCGGGTTGGCCCTGGAATCTGCATCAGGCTCTATGAAGAGCAAGATTACCTGGAACGGCACCAGTACACCCTGCCGGAGATCAAACGTTCCAACCTGGCCGAGGTCATCCTGCAGATGATTGCCATGGACCTGGGCTCCCCTCTCGACTTTCCTTTCATTGAACCGCCCCATCAGGGGGCCATCCGAGACGGCTACTCCCTGCTCGAAGAGCTGGGGGCACTTGAGAGTCGCTCCAAGCTGAGCAAAACAGGTCAGCTCATGGCCAGGCTCCCCATTGATCCACCCATCTCCCGCATCCTTATCGCTGCCCGGGAAAACAACTGTGTGAGCGAGATCAAAATCATTGCTCCTGCCCTGGCCATCCAGGACCCACGAGTGCGTCCTGCTCACCATGAAACTGAAGCCGACACTGCACACAAAAAATTTGCCCACGAACAATCAGACTTCCTCACCCTTCTCAATATCTGGAATCTCTTTCATTCTGTCAAAGAGAAGGGGCTTTCCTGGAACCGATTAAAAAAATTCTGCAAAAGCAACTATCTCTCTTTTCAGCGAATGCGTGAGTGGATAGACCTCCATGACCAGTTGGCCACCCTACTCAAAAGGGAAAAAGGATTCAGCGAAAACCGGGAACCCGCCTCTTACCAGGCCATCCATAAAAGCCTGTGTACCGGTTTCTTACGTACCATTGGCCTGAAAAAAGAGAAAAAAATCTACCAGGGTGCAGGCAACAAAGAGCTGATGGTCTTTCCCGGTTCCCACCAGTTCCACAGTTCTGGAAAATGGATCATTGCTGCCTCTTTTTTAGAGACCAATCGCCTCTACGCCCTCACAGTGGCCAACATTGATCCTGAATGGCTCATCGAAACTGCAGATCATCTCTGCCGCCGCTCCTGGTCCAACCCCCGCTGGCAGAAAAAAAGCGGCCAGGTGGTGGCTGATGAAAAGATAACCCTCTTTGGTCTGATCCTTAGCACTGACAGGCGAGTCAACTTTGGCAGGACATCAGAGAAAAACAGGGAAGAAGCCAGGCAGATCTTTATTCAGCACGGGCTGCTGGAAAACGAGATAAACGGCAACTATCCATTCTTAGACAAAAATCGCGACATCCTGAGGAGTTGGCAGCAGACAGAGGAGCGTCTCAGAAAAAGAGACCTGCTGGTGGACGACAGCAGCCTCCACCGGTTTTACGACCAGCGGCTTCCTTCCGGGGTCTATGATCGCTTCACCCTGAACCGTTTTCTTCGCAAAAAAAAGGACCACTCCTTTCTTGAGATGCAGGAAGAAGACATCCTTTCCCGCAAACCCGAAGAGCAGGAGCTGCAGGATTTCCCCAGGCAGCTCACTGTGGGATCCCGCCGATTCCGCCTCCAATATCACCTTTCCCCTGGTGATAAAGATGACGGGGTTACGGTGCGTATCCCCTTAGATGCTGCCGACTCTGTTCCCGAGAGCAGCTTTGAATGGCTGGTCCCCGGACTTATACGGGAAAAAGTCACCTTCTTACTCAAAGGTCTGCCCAAACGGCTGCGTAAGCACCTGATCCCTTTGAACAATACGGTTGACCTCCTCCTGGACGACTGTACACACTACCAGGGATCTCTTTACCATGCCCTGGAAGGCAGTATCTTCAAGATGTTCCGTATTCAGGTTGGACGTACAGACTGGCCTAGGCAGCTGCCACCCCATCTGTGTATGCGCTTTCTCCTCTATGACCAGCACGGCAGAACCATTGCTGCAGGGAGAGAACTGCACAAACTGGTCCACGATACAGAGAGACCTCCTGCCAAAAAAATCGCCCCGAACCAGGCAACCCTGCAACGTCTCTCCCTTTGGCAGGACAAACTGTTTACAACCTGGGAATTTGAAGGATTGGAGAGGCGAATCCCGCTCTTTGCTTCGGGAAAGGAGATGGGGGGGACTCTCTACCCGGCCCTGCAGGTGGCAAGGGATCGCGGTGGGGTCACTCTCATATTTGAGCAAGACAAAAAGAAGGCCATGGATCTCAACCGCCAGGGGATGCTTTTTCTCTACCAGCTGCATTTTGGAGAACAGTTTAAAAACCTGAAGAAATATTGCCATACCAGCCTCTCAGGCCCCTCATCACTCTGGCTCAGCACTATGATCGGCAACCGAAAAGAGGCAGCAGACAGCCTGCTCGGATTTATCATGAAAACACTCTTTGCCAGGGACCTGCAGAAAATACCTAAAAAAGAGGTCTTTGATCAGGAGATCAAGAAAGTACAGCAATGGGGACTCTACCGAAAAGGTCAGGAAATCTGTGACTCGGTTCTCCTCCTCCTGCGCAAACGAAAAGAAGCCTCCGACCATATCACCCGCTTTTCCAGGCTGGCGCAGCAGAGTCGTTCTTTTGATGCAACTCGTTACCAGGAGTATGCAGATTTATTAGAAGAGATCCTCCCTGTAGATTTTCTAGAGAGGAGAAGGTTTGATGAACTCGAAGGCTGTGAACGCTATTTTCAGGGTCTTATGATTCGTATCGAGCGAGCCCATGCCAATCCTGGCAAAGACCGGACAAAGGCTGTGCAGCTTGAGCCATATCTGCAGAGAATCAAGAAGATACCGGCTGATCGTGGAGACCTTCCCCGGGAATGCAGAGAGGCCCTGTCTCTTTTTCAGACAATGGTCAGCGAATTTCGAATCGCTCTCTTTGCCCCGGAAGTAAGAAGAGGGATGCAGGTCTCGGAGAAAAAGCTAAAACAGCAGTGGCAACTCATCAGTTCCTCCTGCCCCGGCCTCTGACTCGGTTCTAAACAGCTGTTTTTCAGTGGCTGAAAACCACCTCTCTGAAAAAAACGATCAGCTTTTCCCTTCGACTCCTCATTTTCACCTGTTCCGGAATAAGATCAGAGTGGTCAACCTTGATAACCGCCATCTTGTATTCTATGTGGGAGGCAAAACGATTGTCCAGGTACCAGGCATAGGTAAGCCCAAAGAGGAGCCCGGGCGGGGTAAAGCCCTCTGTACCATTAATGAGTCGGGTGAAATGGTTCTGATCGGCTGGATCCTGCACCATCCTGGCAAGGGCCAGATAATCGGAAAGATCCTCATCAGGTAAATAACAGCTCCTTTCCGCACTGGGTTTGAGGTAAAGATGATAGGCCTTGCCCATATGGGTCCCTCGCTCCATCACCGGGAGCATCTGCTTGGTCTGGGCGTAATTACCAAGTAACGACTGGCCAAGGGCAACGAGGAATGCCACCTCCAGAGCAGTTTCCCGAAAAAACTGATCCTGACGTATTTTTATCAGACCATCATAGGGATCAAAAAATGAATAGACCCGATCCCACTTCTGATTCCGTTTCCACTCCTCTGTCTCTATGCACTGTATTCCCTTGACAAACTGCAGGTGTGCAAGGGGAATATCCTTGTGATTCCATAAAATCTTCTGCAGGAGTTTGCGTATGGCCTCAACATCTTTTTCCGTCTTCCCGTGCAGTTCAATGGAGATGGTGGCTAGGTACTCCCGTATTTTGTTGTAACGTATGGAAGGGATCTCCGAGCTTGTCAGAAGATGGTTTTTTCTTTCTGGAGCTGATTCTGTGACCGTCAGGTTCTTCTCCGGTACATGACGAAAGGCGGCCCACAACGTGCGAACAACCAGGGAAAACTGTTCCGGATCGTGTCTGATAACACCATGCTCTAGAAGGACGGACGGTGAATACATGCCGCATTCAAGGGGAATAATCCCCTGTGAACGTACCTTTTCACGGTCAAGGTATATAGGGATTTTTCCTTCCACTGCATAGTTCTGCAAGACTGTTGCCGGAACGTTTTTCAGCGACAGACACAGGACCTGATCAAAAAGCCCGCGGGTCCCCCCGGGAATATTGCGTTCATAGGCCTTTAACAGGTCGGAAAGGTGAAATTTTCGTTCCGGATCAACCATACTGAGATCAGTTTCACCGGTCTGTACCCAAAGATTGGAGACAAGTATCTTTAAGGCCTTACCATTCTTTTTAACGGCCTCGGGAATTCCTGGAACCTGGAAAACCGGGATAAGGGAGCTGTACAAACTTCCTGGTGCCATAATCATGATATCTGCGTTTTCGATAAGATCGAAAACAGCAGAGGATACATCAGGCTCACCGCAGAAGTTAACAAAGGCGCGATCAATGGGATAGCCTCGCTTGGCGTGTCCCGACTTATATTCTCCATTAATCTGAGCCCCATTGGCATAGCGCAGACTCAACTGGGCAGAAACAGAGGTGCAGGGCAGGACGGCCAGTTCATCTGCGCCA
Source organism: uncultured Desulfocapsa sp. (assembly GCA_964409855.1). Classification (GTDB taxonomy): domain Bacteria; phylum Desulfobacterota; class Desulfobulbia; order Desulfobulbales; family Desulfocapsaceae; genus Desulfocapsa. The sequence continues at coordinate 26,816 of CAYPEU010000008.1, read as the reverse complement.
AGCAGTGCACAGAGTGACGTGATTCCGCGATAGAGATGTTTCCGGACCAGGAGGGGCTCTACAGCTAAGCGAATATTATCATAACGATCTGGAATACGTTTATAAACAGATGCAGCAAGAATCAAGTTGCCAAGGCAATGAGGTCTGGTGAGCGTATTGTGCAGTCGGGCATCATCAAAGAGGTGATGAATATTTTTTTCAAGCCCTTCCTGGATCGCTTTGGGGAGGATATTGCGTTCCCCAAGGCCGCAGTCCTGCAGAAGTTGCTGGGAATTCTCAGGGCATGTGGTAAAGCGATAGTTAAAAACAGTTGCCAGGAGCTCTACAGCCTGTGCCGCCTGCGTCTCTGTCAGGCCGTACAGCTGCTGAAGCAGGGAAAGCTGAATGGAGGAGAGGAGTACATGACGGATGTCTCCGAGTGCTATCAGGGGAAGATCTTTGAGCAGTTCGCCGGTGGATCCCCCATCGTCAGTGACACAGACTATGGATCGCGTATGGGGAAACAGAGTCTTCAGGCCGTAAAATGGATTCCTGGGCCAGGAGCTGCTGCGGCTGTCTCCTCCGATAATGGTGGACAGACCGGTTCCGCCGCCAAAAACCACAACATTGAGATCTTCCACCGGCTCACTGGCCAGGGCATCACGCAACTGCTGCAGACCGTAAGCGGTTTCTGCGGGCAGTCCTGGAGGTACCCCGGACAGGGCTAATTCAACCAGTTTTTCACGCAGATCTTCGTGGGGAAGGAGGTCCAGCGGCGAAAGCTGTTTCCCACCAATCCGCTTCAGGCTCTCACCAAGACCAGCCTCTTGTTCTTCTCTGTGGTTCTGCAATATATTTCCGGTGCCCAGCTTTTGCTTCAAGGGAAGTGGTTCACAAAAACAATTGCCCAGGGAGGAATCGTTCAGCCAACCACTTCCAACGCTCTTTTTTTTTAAAGTCCTGTTGCCGCCATCTGTTTTTCAACGGCCTGGACAGAAAGCTGCAGGGCTTCTTTCTCTTCAGCTGTCAGCTCAAACTCCAGGATCTTCTCGACGCCCTGCTCACCAATCACCACAGGGACACCTAGGAAATAGCCGGAGACACCAAACTCTCCCTCAAGATAGGCGGCACAGGGCAGCACTCGTTTGGAGTCAGTGAGCACGGCCTCTGCCATCTCCACGGCAGCGAGTCCTGGAGTGTAAAAGGCGGAACCGGTCTTCAAATGATTCACGATCTCAAGACCGCCCTTCTGGGTTCGTTCGACGATGGCATCAATTTCATCACTGGAAAGGAGATCGGTGATGGGCACACCGGCTACGTTTGCAAGGCGCACCAAGGGCATCATATTATCCCCGTGAATTCCCATGACCAGGGCATTGACATCTTTAGGAGCCACACCAAGGGCATCGGCCAGAAAGGTCCGATAGCGGGCAGAATCAAGGACACCGGCCATGCCGATCACCTTCTCTTTGGGATGCCCTGTCACCTTGAAGGCGGTGTGGACCATGGCATCAATGGGGTTCGTCACCACAATGAGGACACAGTCCGGTGAATGCTTGACCGCCTCTTCAGCACAGGACTTGACAATGGCCACATTAATTGCCAGAAGATCGTCTCGCGACATACCTGGCTTGCGGGCCAGTCCTGCCGAAATAATTACCACATCTGAGTTTGCCGTATCAGCGTAATCATTACTGCCCGTGACTGAGTAATGAAACCCTTCCACCGGGCCGGCCTGGGAAAGATCCAGGGCCTTTCCCTGAGGGATCCCTTCAGCCACATCAAGGAGAACAATATCGCCCAGGTTTTTGGCTGCGGCCCAATGCGCAGCAGTGGCGCCAACGTTTCCGGCACCGATGACGGTAATTTTTTTTCTCATGGTTTTTCCTTTTTGACAAAATAGTTATCACAGACCGGGACGCAGTGCGTAACCATCGGTCTCATCTTGTTACGCTTTGTTCTCTATAATAAATTCTTCAACCCTTTTCAAATCTTCAGCTGTATCCACCTCAATGGAATCATGGGTTGTCAAGACAACCTTGATCCTGTAGCCGTATTCAAGAGCCCGTAACTGTTCGAGCTTTTCAAAACGCTCCCACTCTCCTTCCGGCAAGGCAACAAAGGTCAGCAGGAATCCTTTCCGGTAGGCATAAAACCCCAAATGCTTATAATAGGTAGGTGCGATTTCTTCTTCAGGATTACGCTGAAAGGGCACCGGTGACCTGGAGAAATAGAGGGCATTCATTTCATGGTCAAAAACAGTTTTCACATGATTCGGATCGTTGATTTCCTCTGGCCTGATGATCTTGTAGATGAGGGTGGACATGGGAAGTGCCGGATCGTCCAGTAGGGGGCCTGCCACCTGTTCAACAACTTCTGGAGCAAAAAGAGGCTGATCACCCTGGATATTGACCACCACATCATGTTCTGATATATCTAGAAGTTCGGCAGCCTCAGCAAGACGGTCGGAACCTGAAACATGGTCATCGCGGGTAAGAACATACTCTCCACCAAAAGATGCCACACACTCTGCAATACGCATGTCATCTGTTGCCACCACCACCCGGCTCAGCAGCTCCACGGCACGCGCACGCTCCACAACATGCTGAATCATCGGCTTGCCATTAATCAAGGCCAGCGGCTTTCCTTCAAAACGATTGGAATGGTATCGGGCCGGAATGATGGCCACCACTTTAATTTTTTGCTTTTTTCCTGCTTCCATCTGTTGTGGTTCTGTATGAGGTTATGTAAAAAAGAGAGCTCACAAACAGCCAGTAACCAAAGGACCTCTCTGGGCTGTAATCTTTCAATTTTTCTGTTCTTCAAGCAAAGACAGTTGACCTGAAGTCTGTTTAGTTGTCAAGGTACAAATTCTCCATACGCCTGTATCCCCTTCTCTGATATTTGGCAAAATCTGACCTTTTCCATTGTTTTCCCCAAAATGGCCTGCTAGGATTCTTGGCAAACACATTATACAATAACACACCCCGATGAACCGCAATCCCCTACCATCTGACTCCTTGCCTTTCTCTCTTGTTGTCGCCACTGTTGCTGAAAACACGATACTTCAGGAAAAAGCCTCAACCCTGGCAAAAACATTACAGGTAACACTGGTTGACCCTGCAATGGTTAAGGAGAATGATCTGCTCCTTGTCTATACGGAAAGAGGCTTACAACTGCAACAGAGAAAGAATGGAAAGGGCAAGTCCAAGGCAACGCTCCAAGTAGATTTTCTCTCAGGGGCGCAGACCTATCGCCGCCTCCATGGGGGCGGTATCAAACAGCCTCTGGCCAGGGCCGTAGGCATAAAATCCGGGATACGGCCGTTCATCCTTGATGTCACGGCCGGCCTTGGCAATGATGCCTTTCTCCTGGCAACACTTGGATGCAGAGTAACTATGGTGGAACGCTCTCCTGTGCTGGCTGCCCTACTCCGCGATGGCCTGGAAAGGGCTGCCTCTGACCCGGAACTGAGGAAAATAATAGAAAGCAGGATCACTCTGCTTGAAGGTGATGCCCGTATCATCATTGGAGACTTGAAAGAAAAACCGGATACCATCTATATGGATCCCATGTATCCGCATCGAAATAAATCAGCACTCAACAGGCAAGAAATGCGGATCATCCGCTCCCTGGTCGGCGATGACAAAGACGCCGACCAACTTTTGCGTGCAGCCCTTCTTCAGGCAGGCAAACGGGTGGTGGTCAAACGCCCCAAAGGTGCCCCTCAAATCGACAAGCAACTCCCCAGCCACGTCATCAGCATGAAAAACAGCCGTTATGATGTGTATATGGTGTGATGGAGCGTTGCCAGTGAAAACATTCCGACCCTGCAATCACCATTGCAGGAAGATGAAGACTTCAAAATCCTGCACCCCCGGTTTAACACTCTGCAGATCGTTTTTTATTTATGATACTTTTCTCCGGCCTTGATGGTGTAGGCCCGGTATAACTGCTCCAGGAGGAACAGGCGAACCATGTCGTGGGTAAAGGTCATTTTAGAGAGTGAAAGGCTGTAATCAGCGCGCTCAAGTACTTCAGGAGCATGACCAGTGGGACCGCCGATGAGGAAGGCAGCCTGCTTTCGTCCCTCCATTTCCCAGCGGGAAAGGAGATCGGCCAGACCCTCGGAGGTGATCTGTCTGCCGCGGCTGTCAAGGACCACGGTGACAGTTGCAGGAGTGAGAGATCCAAGAAGAAGTCGTCCCTCCTCGTGGCGTTCCTGCTCTTCTGTCCACCCCTTTTTCTTTTTCGCTTTCAGAGTGGTCAGCTTCAGAGGGGTGTAATGTTTGAGCCTCCCGGCATACTCGTTAATTCCCTGCTCTATGAAGGAGTCCTTGGTCTTGCCGAGTAAAAGAAGTTCAAGCTTCATAAGCTTAGCAGTGAACAGTTCCCTGTGTTGCCATGATCTCTTTTAAGATGCGGCAAAAGTCCTCATAGGAAACCTCACGCTTGATCCCGGGACAGGATGCACGGATGGTCTCGAAGTTATCACGGTCAGCGAGTATGGAGGGGTGCAGCGGCCATTGTGCACAGCGCCAGGGACGACCCTGGTGGACCGTGCAGCCCTCATCATAAAAGATGCAGTGCCCATCTACAATCTTCATCTGCACCACACTGCCGGTGACTCGCCAGTACTTTTCCCTGACCTCAGCCTCTGGGATGGCCAAGGCTTTTACCATTCGTTTTTGATCATTTTCATCCAGGGACACAGTTGTCTCCCCCTGGCAACAGTAGCCGCATTGGGTGCACTCAAAGATATCTTTTAAATCAGCCATGGTTTCTTTTTGATAAGTGGAGAGTTGAACAACTCAGGCGTTCCCGACAAAGTCGCGGAAGGTGGAAATGTCAATGCCGTAGAGGGCAGCAGCCTCCCGCCATTTCATATCATCCGGTACATCAAAGATGATGGAATCCTGGGCAGGAATGGTGAGCCAGCCCTGGGACACAAGTTCCTCTTCCAGCTGCCCAGGTCCCCATCCGGCATAGCCGACGATAAAGAGAAATTTTTCAGGGCCGCGCAGGTAAGCAATATCCTCCAGCACCTTATTTTCCCGGGACAGGGAGACAGTGGAACTGACTGCTATCTGCTGTTCTGTTGAATAGTCGGACTGGTACAGAACGAATCCGGCATTCATCTCCACCGGCCCACCCATATAGACGGGAGCAGTTGTTTCTGGTGGAACAGGAAAATTATTGGAGAGCAGCACTTCCTCAAGGGTTAACTGAGGATTTGGTTTATTTATAGCGACTCCCATGGCCCCTTCATGGTTATGGGCACAGATATAGATCACCTGTTCAGCAAAACGGGGATCCGGCATCTGTGGCGTAGAAAGAAGAAAGGAACCGGTTAAGGAGTCAATTACTCTATGTTGCGTGTCTTTCATAGACTCTTTCATTTTAAAAAAATTGATTATCGGGTTTTAAAAAATCACAATAGCAGATATCTCCAAGAGGCGTCAAGCAGAGTCACAAGGAATGGGTTCCTCTTCTGTATGACAATGGAAATCCCTGCCTCTTTCTACTTTGTCCTATATTTTCCTGTGACTATTTGCTACTCTAATTATGAGAAATGGTATATTCGCATCATGATCAAAGGTCTCAACCTTACAAGTGGATATGAATGAACAAATAGATCGCCTGCTGCACGCAGAACATTATGATCCTTTCCAGGTCCTGGGCGTCCATTTTTCCGAAAAAGATGCTCATAAAGCCATTATTCGCTGCTTCCAACCCCATGCCCGCAGTGTTGACCTGCTGATTGATGAACACGTTATCCCCATGGACAAGGTTCGGGATGAAGGACTGTTTGAGAGCTCCATTGACAGGAAGCAGGTCGCAGACAGTGATCTTGATCCCTACAACTACCAGTACAAAATCACCTACCACGATGGTGTTGTCCAGACAATCAACGACCCCTATCGTTTCCTGCCGCTCCTTGCAGAAGAGGACCAATATCTCTTTAATTTTGGCACCAACTACGAGCTCTACAAACACATAGGGGCCCAGCCGGGCATGTATTCACAAATCGAAGGAACCATCTTCCGCGTGTGGGCACCGTCTGCCACCCGGGTCTCTATCCTGGGCAACTTCAACAGCTGGGACGGTCGAATTCATCCCATGCGCAGCCTGGGAGGCTCCGGAATCTGGGAACTTTTTCTCCCCGGGATCAAAGAGAACGAGCTCTATAAGTTTGAGGTCCGAACACAACGGGGTGAAATTCTCGTCAAATCAGACCCCTTTCAGTTCTGGGGTGAACTCCGCCCCAAGACTGCTTCTGCAGTGCGCTACCTGGACCACTATAAGTGGAACGATGAGCAGTGGCAGGAATCCAAAGGAAAGAAGAATCCCTATGACAGCCCAATGTCCATCTACGAGCTGCACCCAGGGTCCTGGCAGCGTGACCCTGCCCAGCCCGACCGCTTTCTCACCTTTAGAGAACTTGCCGACAAACTGATTCCCTATGTCAAAAAACTGGGCTTCACCCATGTCGAACTGCTCCCGGTAATGGAACACCCTTTGGATGAATCCTGGGGATACCAGATTACCGGGCCATTCAGTATGAGCAGCAGATACGGAGTCCCCGAAGACTTTATGTATTTTGTTGATGCCTGTCATCAGGAAGGTATCGGGGTCATCCTCGACTGGGTTCCAGCCCATTTCCCCAAAGATAAGCACAGCCTGGCACGCTTTGACGGAACCGCTCTTTTTGAACACGAAGATCCCAGACAAGGAGCTCATCCGGAGTGGGGAACCTTTATCTACAATTACGGCCGTAAAGAGGTGAGCAACTATCTCATTGCCAATGCCCTCTTCTGGCTGGACATATACCATATTGACGGTCTGCGAGTAGATGCCGTGGCCTCCATGCTCTATCTCGACTACTCACGCCAAGAAGGTGAATGGCTGCCCAATGTCTACGGAGGAAGGGAAAATCTCGAGGCAATCGAATTCATACGTCATCTCAACTCGATTATCTATGACCGCTATCCTGGAACGCTGATGATTGCAGAGGAATCCACCAGTTTTTACGGTGTCTCAAAACCGGCTGATGCCGGAGGCCTCGGATTCGGTTTCAAATGGAATATGGGTTGGATGAACGACACCCTGAGTTATTTCGAGAATGATCCCATCTATCGAAAATATCACCACAACAATCTCACATTCTCCCTCGTCTATGCCTTTTCCGAAAACTTCATTCTGCCCCTGTCGCACGATGAGGTTGTCCATGGTAAACGTTCGCTTATTGACAAGATGCCCGGAGATCTCTGGCAGAAATTTGCCAATCTCCGCCTACTGCTCCTGACCATGTGGATGCATCCAGGCAAGAAACTGCTTTTTATGGGAGGGGAATTCGGTCAATGGCATGAATGGAACTGTAAGCAGAGCCTGGATTTCCATCTTCTCCAGGAAAACAACATGCATGGGGAAATGTTAAAATTTGTTGAGGATCTCAACAGAATTTACAAAGACAATGCCAGTCTCTGGGAGCAGGACTTCAGCCACCATGGTTTTCAGTGGATGGACCTGGAAGATCGTGAAAACTCGATCATCTCCTATGCCCGCTACGCCAAAGATCGAAATGACCATGTGGTCTGCCTCCTCAATTTCACCCCGCAAACCTTTTTTAATTACAAGATGGGGTTACCCACCGACTCAAACTATGAACAAATTTTCTGTTCTGATTACAGTCGGTTCGGAGGCAGTAATGCCGCCAATAAGACCATCTACAAATCCATCGCCGAACCCTATGGTCAGGCTTCATACCATACCAATGTAGTGGTTCCCCCCCTGGCAGGAATCATCTTAAAACCCTGCTGATTTACTGAAGAATATTTTGCAATAACAGGAAAAAGCCATGTCACCACAACACCCGACCCAATACCCGGGAGACAAAAAAAAAAAGGCCCTGGCCGAACTCTCGGAACTTGTCAAAAAATACCCTGAAAAAAGCAGAAAGACCCTCCTCCAGCAGGTGGAAATACAATTCGACCTGACCCCAAAAGAGTGCGAGTTTCTTGACAAGCACTTTCAAGAGCCCTGATCAACCCCTTGCCAGCAAAGGCAAGACTGATTATTTTTTTTGATAAAGTCATTGCCAGGAGGTATTCAAGCTTCTTCCTGAGGTAAATTATTTTCACAACACAGAGGGGACAACATGGATGCATATCAGCAACTTATCACGACCATTTCCCTGATCATGGGAACGGCCTGGGCAGCTGGAATCAATCTCTATGCAACCATTGCCGTCTTAGGGTTTCTAGGTCTGACTGGAAACGTTGTTCTGCCTGAACAGTTATTGATACTTCAGGATCCGATGGTGATCGGTGCTGCAGGCTTCATGTATCTGATTGAATTTTTTGTTGATAAAACACCTGGGGTGGATACTGGCTGGGATGCTATTCATTCTTTCATCCGTATCCCGGCAGGAGTCCTTCTTGCCGCAGGAGCTGTGGGAGAAGTGAATCCGACCATGGTCATTGTGGCCGGCATCCTAGGAGGAGGCGTTGCCGCTACTACCCATACAATCAAGGCAGGTACCAGGGTCCTGATCAACACCTCACCAGAACCTTTCAGCAACTGGACGGCCTCTGTTCTGGAAGATGTCACAGTGATAGGAGGATTGTGGGTAGCACTGCATTACCCCCTGGCCTTTCTTATCCTCTTTGTCGCCTTTCTTCTGGCTGCCATTTGGATCTTGCCGAAAATCTGGGCAGGGGTCAAAACCGTTTTCCAGACTCTGCTAAGTTTTTTTTCACCCAAGACGCCGCCCCCGACCGCTGGTGATGGCCAGCCAAGAACAAAGGAATTACCGCTATCTTGACAGCAATGTCGAATATCGAAGCACAGAAGAGACAACATCGAAGTTCGTCATTCCCTGTTCGACATTCTGCTGTTCAATTGTGACAACAACAGCTGGATCAGTAGGGAATTTTCACGGTCACTGAAGTTCCCTGCCCCTGTTCTGAGGCTATCTTGATACTGCCCCCGTGCTCTTCCACAATTTTTGCTGACATGGCCAGTCCCAAGCCAGTGCCTTCAGGTTTTGTGGTGAAATAGGGATCAAATACCCTGTTGAGACTTTCAGGCTCTATACCGCATCCAGTATCAGTGACTGTAATAACCATGGTCCCTTCTCGCGCGTCTGCGGATACAGCAAGCTTCCCACCCTGCTCCATTGCCTGGATAGCATTTAAAAAAAGATTGAGAAAAACCTGGCTCAACCTATCCTCGTCGGCAAGAATTCTCGGCAATGACTCTTGAAATTCTGCTGTCACCTCCACCCCTGCTGACTCGGCATCAATACGAATCAAAGAAACTGCCTTTTGCAACAGCTGCTGGAGATCAACCGACTCCTTCTGCAGCTTCTGAGGTCGTGCGTAATCCAGCAATTCGCAAATACTTCTATTGAGCCGCTCCACCTCCTGAACCAGAATATCGGCTGTTTCCGTATCACTGTTTTGACCGGTAAATCGGGATTGCAGAAGAAGGGCAAGCCCCTTGATCGAGCTGAGCGGGTTCCGCAGTTCATGGGCAACTCCTGCAGCCATTTTACCAAGTGCGGCAAGGCGCTCACTTCTTCTCAGCTCCTCCTCAAGTTTTTTTACCTGGCTCAGATCCTGGATCATGAGCAGGGTGCCGACAAATCGCTCATCCCTATCAATAATCGACAGACAATTAAGCTGCAGGGTACGCGAAATCCCTTTATCCAGGACGATCTGAATCTCCTTCTGAAAAGGGACTCCAGGCTGTTCTCCTGCAGCCTTAAAGGGTTCTCCCAATTCCGGAGTAAGTACAACACCAGGATCTCCACCCAGGGCATTTTTTTCCGAAACTCCTGTCAACTCCTGAGAACACTGGTTGTACAGGATAATCCGGCCGGCATTGTTGGTGGCAATAAGCCCAACAGGCAGGGAGGATATGAGTATATCGCGAAAGGCCTCCACCCGCCTCAACCTGGACTGGGAGCCCTTTAACCCTTCAAGGGTCAAAATGGAAAGCCATCCTCCAACGCCGACAAGGAGCAGAACAATGGAGAGGATGACAATTTCAAGCTTCTGTCGTCCCAGAGATTTATTGAACTGCTCCAGATCCAATTCAACCAGGATAAAAATCTTTTTCCTGTTCAGCTCTTCCAGCTGGACAAGCCAGTCCGGATTCATGCCATGCTGTCGTTTCATCCTTTCAAACATCTGGCCACCACTGTGCCGGCCAGCCATACGGGGAGCAAAGTTGTTCGAAAAACGTTTGCCAAAAGGTGAGAACAGGGCAGCAACCTGGAAAACTGCTGGTTTTTCATCATGGTTCAGATGATAGCGAAACTTTCCGTTATCGGGAATGTCCTTTTTCAGAGTGGAAAGAAAATGGCGCGTCTGCTCGGAGACCTGGCGTTTACACTCGTCAGGTGCAGAGCAGGCCTGGATAATACCATCTGCGTCGACGAGAGCGAGAAACCGAACTCCGGGATGTTCGGAAGCATGTTCTAAAACCGGCTGTACATGCTCAGGCCAAAGATTAAGCACATCCCCACCGGCTCGCAACCCGCTAAAGAGTGAACTCCTGGCACTCGATCCGACGAAACGGATCAGAGTAGTACCTTTCTCCAGCAGGATATCTGTCATCAAGGCCTTGTCACGCCGGTAGTTGTTGACAGCAAAGACTGCAATGATCACGGTGAGCAGGCCACAGGCGGCAGCCAATACCCAGGGAGAGACATGGGCAAGGTGATGTTTTTTTACGATTCGCATAGGACCGGGAGAGGCGGATTGATTATTTTCTCAAGAAACACCCTGGTGATCATATAAGTGGGGGCAATTCCGTTAACCCCCATGGATCCGGATGCCAGTGTCTGTCCGCTTTGTAGCGGGTTGTCCGAGGCATAGTATGCATATCTGGTTTTGACATTTTTTGAAATATGTCCCTGGATGATTGCGGCGCTGATGGCACGCTGGAAATGCCCTCCTTCCATTTCTAGGCCAACAGCCTTCCAGTTGGAGGTATGAAATCTTGACAGGATATCTCGATTCTGTAGAGATGTCCCGAGGACCGTCACCATTGGACCGACATGAATGGGATAGCCCTCATCAAAGTCTTTGATATCGAGATCATTGTCAACAATATAGTTATTGGTAGTACCTTCCATGACATGAGCCGTGGCAAGCATAATGTCCCCCTTTTTTCCAGGAAGGGTCCCGGCCTTGCCCATAACATTGATAGACTCGGTGTGAAAAACCACTGTCTTCTCGTCCAGGTGGCAGGGACAGAGAAGTTCATCGAGGATATCAAAGGCCTGGGTCCCAAATGCATAATCGATTACCAGTATAACAGGACGCACCTTCTCCAGATAGTCAAAGTCGCAGCGGATACTCTCATGCAGGTTAACGAGGTTGTTTTCTGCGGTATCGATAACCATAACATCGATGCTGGAGCCAGAGGTATCAACAAGAAAGCTTAAACCAAAATCTGCACCATAACCGGTCACCTCCTTGTCAAAATCCCGAACCTCTGAAATCATGTCATAGAGATCCTCCGGAACACTCTTGCCGATTGCTTTAAGATATCCTGCCCCATAAAAAATATTTTTCATGGAATGCATATTGGCACTGACAACATGAATTGGTCTCTCTTGCAAGCCACGGTTATAGAGATGATGTTTGACATTTTTTGCCCAGAGCGAGGCGTATTTGTGATGTCCGATCATCTCCTGCAGCGAAGGTGTAAAGTAAATGGTGAGAAGCTCATCCTTGGACTTGGTTTCCTCAATTATTTTTTGTCCCATGGAATAAATTATAGAAAAAAGTCCATTGTTACTGTTTTCTTTTTTATTATGATGGCGTTCCAGGGATTCAAAACTGTTCCTGGTCTCACGATAGGTCCTGCCTACTATGATGGAAAGATTCCAGATGGCCTGATCCAGATCCGCACCTTCCAGCAGATGCTGCTGGGTGGCAGCATGCTCAAGGTCATGCCATTCAGAACAGGTTCCGCCTTCCTTATTACAAATCTGGCTGTGAATCTTTTGAGACTCGATGCTCAGAAAGGTGATGTGGGTGATAATATCGTATATTTCAGTTAATCCCCGACTGATGACAAAACAGATTTCTTTCTCTGAGACGATGTAGGAGTGCCTCCTTCTCTTCAGGGGGGTCACCTTCTCAAACGTGGTATCTTGAAAATCCTCATCAGCCGTTAAAATGATACGGTTGCACTTTTCTATACCCCTGGGCATCCGATCCATGACATATTCGAGCCCTTTGAGTTCCACGATTCGAGGATCACTCATGGTACCATATATCTCTGGATTAAAGAGCTTCAGAGACTCGGCCAGTTTCTCTCCTGATTTCCCTGAAGGCTTATAGTATCCACGTAAAATCAAGGCTTCAGTTATGGTTTTAAAGGTGTGTATTGCCAGACGTGCCCGTTGTGACTTTGAAAGCTCTTCCATACCAAACTCCAGTAAAAAATAGTCTATGCTCTCTTCAAGAATTGCCAAATGATCTGATTTACCATCATGTTACCGTATTACGATGGAGGCTTCCATGAATCTTTTCTCGTTTATGAAGTGAAAAAGCTCTATGCTAAAAAAACAAGAAATGGCAAGGGCGGGGGGAGGAGGGAAAGAAACCAAAAAAAAAGGGGTAAACCGTAAAACGGCATACCCCTTTTAACAGACAGCAAATATGTCTTACATCATATTTTGCTCACGTTAGCTGCAGCAGGACCTTTAGGACCTTCGGTGATCTCAAACTGTACTCTGTCACCTTCATTCAAAGTTTTAAAACCTTCTGAAATAATAGCTGAGTAGTGAACAAAAACATCTTTTCCACCATCCTGCTCCAGAAAACCAAATCCTTTTGCCTCATTAAACCATTTAACTGTGCCTTCTAACATAATAAACCTTGAACCCCTCAGTACTGATCAACTTCGTGATCATGCTTTTTCTTTTGTACAGCAACAAATTTTTCCACTGGTATAGTGGAAAAGGATGACTATTCACTTCATTGCAAACCGCCATCACTCACACTGCACAATTTATACGTATTCGTATAATACCGGAGGAAATAAAAAAAAACCAGAAAAAATATTCAAAAACTTATTTTTTTCTATTTCTTACAAGAAAACAAAAGGATACAAACCTTTTCATATCAATATCCCTGGGAAATTCAGGGGGCGACCTCCACCTATCCTTTTTTTTCTTTTAATTGTAAAAGCGAGGGTTCATAGTCTTTCGGAGCCTGAAATCCCAAGAGGTTCAAAACAGTTGCTGCCACATTAGCGAGTCCGGGATTCTGCACCTCGCAAAGGGAAAAGGAATTCACTCCACTGAAATCCTTTACGATAAACGGGACAGGATTTTTGGTATGGGCCACCATTGGAGTGCGCACCCCGTCTTTTTCGGTCCACATACAATCTGCGTTTCCATGATCGGCGGTGATTACAGCGACCCCGCCGGCCTTCTTCAATACCGGGAGGAGTCGTTTCAACATGAGATCCACGGTTTCCACAGCAATTCGTACAGAAATCGGAACCCCTGTATGACCAACCATATCGCCGTTGGCAAAATTTAAGCGGATAAATTTATATTGACTGGTTTCAATGGCCGCTATCACCCTGTCTGTAATCTCTGATGCCTTCATCCAGGGACGGAGATCAAAAGTGATTCGGTCGGATTCTATTTCCACATACGTTTCCAGCTCGTTATTAATATAGCCGGATTTGTTGCCATTCCAAAAATAGGTTACATGGCCGAACTTCTGGGTCTCTGAGATGGCATAAGAGCTAACTCCTGCTGCACAGAGATATTCCCCAAGGGTTCGATTAATGGACGGTGGTTCTACAAGATAATGCTTGGGAATTTTGGCATCGCCGTCATACTGCATCATTCCGCAAAAAAAGACATCGGGAGTACGCTCTCGATCAAACTCATCAAATTCCGGCTCATCAAAGGCCCTGGAGAGCTCTATGGCTCGATCTCCACGGAAATTAAAGAAGATTACCGCATCACCATCCTCTATTGTCCCCACTGCTTTCCCATCATGTTCAATGACAAAACTGTCCATGTATTGATCGATAAGATCTGGATCTTCATCGTAATAGGTTTTGATCGCCTCGCAGGCAGAAAAAAAGCCACGGCCTTTGCCAAGAACATGGGCCTGCCAGCCCCTTTCCACAATCCTCCAATCAGCCTCATAGCGATCCATGGTGACGCCCATACGCCCGCCACCTGACCCTATACAGTAATCCCTGCCATCCTCTGACATGGAGGCCAGCATTTTTTCCAAGGGCATGAAATAGTCAAGAGCAGTCTTTGGCCCCACATCCCGGCCATCCAGCAGGCCATGGACCCGTACCCGCTCTATCCCCTCCTCCTGGCACTGGTTCAACATCCTCTCCAAGTGGGCTGTATGACTGTGTACATTTCCGTCAGAAACCAAGCCGATAAAGTGAAGGGTTCCTCCATTATCACTCTTCTGCCTGATCTTCTGCCAGGCATCTCCCTGAAAAATCGCTCCGGAGTGCAAGGCCTCATTGACCAGCTTTGCCCCTTGCGAAAAAATCCTTCCTGCCCCTAGGGCATTATGGCCAACCTCAGAATTTCCCATATCGCTATCATTTGGTAAGCCCACAGCCTTTCCATGCGCCTTTATCCTTGTGGCAAGATTTCCCTGCAAAAGTGAATCAAGGATTGGGGTATAGGCCATGTGCACCCCATCACTTTCATCGCCGGGACCGATTCCTACACCATCCATAACAACGGTGACAACTGGTCCTGGAAAAGTTTTGTAGCCGGGAAGTGAAGGAAGTGACAAATCAGACATAAGGAATCCTCTCAAAGGGAAATAGTTACAGACAGATTTTTTTCAAAACAGGAATAGTGTAAGCATTTTTTCTGCTTTTACACTGGAAACTTGCATCCTTCCCCTGAATCAACCTGTCTCTTGTTCAAGATGGAATAGTTACCGGTCATTGACAAAGAATGATTGCCGGGAGAGAGGCAACAGTCTAGTGAATCGCAGGGTGACAAGCAGGAACCAGCAGAAAAAGCCCTCTTTTCAGGAAGTAACCCCTGAAAGATGTTGAAGAATATTGTCTACCACCTCATCAATACTCCTGCCGCCAACTTCGATTTCATAATCGGCAATATCTCTGTACAGGGGCAAACGCTCGTTAAAAAGTGCTTCAGCTTTGGCCAGATCCTGCAGCAGCGGACGTTTTTTGATCTTCTTTTTGGCTTTGGGGTGACCATGGATAGCCTGGAGAATCTGATCAAACTCTGCGTGCAGATAGACCACTGTTCCGATTCTGCGTATGTTGGGTACCTTAAAAAACCCGCCACCGGTGGAGATGATGGTGTTGCGCACCTGTTCTTCCAGCCAGATAGCCACCTGCTGCTCCAATTCCCGGAAGCGGCGCTCTCCATGACGAGCGAAGATCTTTTTCACCTTCAAATTGGTAAAACTCTCAATCAAATCATCACAATCCACTGCAAATTTACTGCTCTTTTCCGCCAGCATCCTGGCTGTTCTCCCCTTGCCCACACCCATAAATCCGATGAGAACGATGTTGCCGATCATATTTTCTTCCTCACTTTAGCCAAGACCTCAAAAGAGCCATTGGTTGTATTGATCTTTGCACTCATCCCAATCAAAACGCTGGGTCAGAGTGGAAATCGCATCATGCCCCAGATGGATGGGATAAGCAAGAAGCTCTTCCAGACGATGTGCAAGCTTTCCAGGTGGATAGAGAAATATGTCCTCATAGAGCTCCGGATAGGAAAGAGCAGCCGGAAGCAGCGGATAGCACCCTGCCCGAATGGCCTCCAGAACGGCAATACCAAAAAACTCGTGTCTTGCTGTGGAGACCACCACATCTCCTTGGCCGAGTAACTCTCCATACTCTTCCAGGGACGGGGCATAGCCAAAGTGGATTGTCTCCTTTGTCAGTCGCCTGCGTGCTTCCTCAAAACATTCGGGACTATTTGCAAAAGATTGACCCAGCACAATGAGACGAAAAGCCACCCCTTTTTTCTGCATTAGATAAAGGGCATCGAAGAAGAGTTCCGGGCCCTTATCATGCTCCCAGCGATGATTCCAGACCACAACTGGTGGGCCCCCTTCTCTTTCCCGGCACTGAATCCGGTCCACAAAGGAGTAGTCCATTCCCGGGTAGAGGACAAGACTCTTTTCCCTGATCGCAGAAACACAGCCCTCCAACTTCATGTCTGTTGCCTTTTTCAGGTATGACTGAATACCAGCAAGAAAGGACTCCAGATTAAAACTGGAGTTAAAGGCGCAGCAATCTGATGCCAGGGCTGTGGTAAAATTAATGGAAGTGAAGCGCTGAATGGTTGCATCTGCAATCTGGGTTGGATAGGCAAACTGGTTTTCATGAAAATAGGTGCAAAAGCGTGCCCCACGATTCCACCCTGGCATGGTGGTCAGAAGGGAACGCAGGACAGCAACATCTACAAAGGTGGAACAGAGCACTGTATCAAAAAATCGCTGCCCCACAGGAATCAGTTTGATCTGCTCGACGAACCAGAGTGCTGAGAGCTGCATGCGCATCTTCCACTTGCGGGCTGGAAGGCTTAACAAGGTGTAGTCGGCTTGCACTGCCCGCTGCAGTCCCTGGAGAAAAACCTTATGAGAGCCCCCGTAATAGGGCTCAAGGATCAAAACACGCTTCATTTTACTTTCTCTTCCTTTACGTTATCTGCAAGCTCATGACTGAAGGGATGGGCTTCATGATTATGGTCCACAGCCTTGAGGCAGGGATCCTCCGCAAAAGCGCAGGGTCTTGGCAGGAAAGTTGAAGACACTCCTTTCGCTTCTTGTGGATGTTCTGGAAACATTCATATTCCGGATCATCCCCCCTCACCTCTCTATAATCCCCTTGCAACTGCAACCATCCGCGAACATTTTTTCTTTTTCCCATGAATCGTATGCGAAAAGAGTAAATCACTCCTTTGCGGAAACAGGTGGGGAAAAACTGCATAATCCGGGACATGGCTACACTGTCTTCCTGCATTGTTAAAGAGAAGGCTTTCAGGAGGTTCCATTTTCTGCTACAAAGAAGTGACATCACCCCCTACGATAAACGAAAGCAACGGTGGAGACAAGCAGATGTGGCATTCAAAGGATGTTTATTACCTGTCAGGAAGTACAGGTATACTGGCTGAAGACCTTGGCAAGGCATTGCTTTGTCAGTTTCCGGAAATCAGTTTCAATGAAGAAAAGATTCCCTTCATTCGCACCGAGGAAGATGCGTGCAAGGCCATAAAATATATTCTTTCCAAATCAGCGGCCCGCTACCCCCTTGTTTTTTCCACCATCATGAACAAATACCTCATCGAGATCCTTGATTCTCCAGAGGTGGAATTTTTCAATATCTGCGACAGTTATCTGGAACGACTGCAAACCATCCTCGAAGCCGAGCCCTTGAGGGAATCAGGATTTTCACGCCATCTGGACGACACCACCATGGCCAAACGAGTCAGTGCCATCCAGTACTGTATTTCCCATGATGACGGCACCCGGATCAAGGATTATGACGAGGCTGAAGTTATTCTCCTGGGAGTCTCTCGTTCCGGCAAGACACCTATTTCAGTGTATCTGGCCACCCAGATGGGCATCAAGGCCGCAAACTACCCCCTTGTTGCCGACGATCTAGACGCCTATCGCCTGCCGCCGGCCATCATTCGCAACAAGGACCGGGCCAT
The DNA here is from genome assembly GCA_964409855.1 of uncultured Desulfocapsa sp. Taxonomy (GTDB): domain Bacteria; phylum Desulfobacterota; class Desulfobulbia; order Desulfobulbales; family Desulfocapsaceae; genus Desulfocapsa. Next base: position 9,118 of record CAYPEU010000008.1, on the reverse strand, counting down.
CGGCCTCTCCACCTCTCCGGAAAATCTCCATTTTATCCGGGAAAAACGGTACAAAGGAAGCAGTTATGCCCAGTTAAGCACCTGTGCTGTTGAACTCAGACAGGCCAATCAGATCTTTCTCAACCACAATATACCAATCATAGCCTCAGACGGCAGGTCCATTGAAGAAACCGCAACCCAGGTGGCCCAGCAAATGTCACTGAAACGACTGCCGCGCCTGTAATTCACGACAAAGGAAAGTTTATGCAATTGATTGACAATATCCCTCTCTCTGTTCTGCTCATATTGACCATTCTTCTCGGTCTCGCCCCATTTGTGCCTGAACCGCATATCGTGGAAAAACTCCGCATGCTGAGCCAGGGAACTCTGCGTAAACCCATTGACATCTTTGATCTCTTTTACCACGCAGCCCCCTTTGTCCTGCTCATCATCAAACTGATTCGTCTAAAAAGCGGAGGATCCCCCCAATGAATATCGAGAACAACTGTCCCTGCGGCAGCAACAAACCCTTTGCTGCCTGCTGCGCCCCGATTATGGACGATCAGTCCAAGGCAGAAACAGCCGAACAGCTTATGCGTTCCCGCTACTGCGCATATACCCAGGCAAGGAATGAATATCTTATGGAGAGTTGGGCGCAAGAGACACGACCTCGAGAACTGGACGTGGAAGATGCCAGCATCCAGTGGCTAAAGCTTGAGGTGGAAGAATGTACAAAGGGAGGGAGAGAAGACAGGCAAGGAACAGTGACCTTCACTGCCAGTTTTCTCAGCTCCGACCACCTCTGCAAGCTGCATGAGAAAAGCCGGTTTGTCAGGCACGACAATCTCTGGTACTACCTGGATGGAGAGACTGAATCCACTACTGCAAAAGTCGGCAGAAACGTACCCTGCCCCTGCGGCTCGGGAAGAAAATACAAGAAATGCTGTTTAGGGAGTTCCAAGACTGCAGGCTGAAGGCGGTAAGCAAAGAGCAGAAAACTTCCCCCTCAGCCTCTCTGGTCCATGCTGTCTATTCCGGAATAGATACCATGGAGGCAAATTTCGGCTCATGAAGGGGCAGAAGGATATCCGCCTCCTCCTTGATCCGCAGCATGATATCATAGGCCTCATTGACATTGACATGGGTCCCCGGCGGAATGACCTCCATCTCCATGGCTGTGACCTGCTTCGGGGGAAAGAAATTTTCCAGCAGGCAGCAGAAACCGGTGATAATGGCCGTGCCTTTCCTGGTCTCCACTGCCACGGAAAGACCTCCTGCCGTGTGGGCAGGGGTGTGGAGAACACGAATACCGGGAACAATCTCAGCATCACCGGTCACTGTCCGAATCTGGTTATTTTCACTGATCTCGTAGATAAAATCTTCCAGATAACGAAAGTCCAGGGGATGAGGGTCACGAATATGGGCCAGTTCCTTTTCATGGACATAAAAAACAGCGTTGGTGCACTTGTAGTCATTCTCACAATGATCGTTATGCAGATGGGTGTGGATCACGATATCAATATCCTCTGGCTTGAGCCCCCACTGAGCCAGTCCCTCTTCAAAGGTTACAACCTTGCCGCCGATGGCCTGTTCCCGATCATCTGATTGAATGGGATGCATCTCTCCTGTATCAACAAGTATCTTTCTATCTCCCCCTTCAATATACCAGCAATAAATAGGAATGGTGTAGGACTTACCGTAATCATGTTGATAGGTCATCATGCCTTTATCGAACACCTTGCTCCCCATTACCATGGGGTGGAGAGTAAAAGTTGTCATAGACACCTCCGGACTGGATTTTTTTTATAAATTTCCGTATAGTTGTTGAGCTAACAGGTAGTAGCCTCTAACCCGGCAGAGTTTGGTAAGATCCTCCACACTCCCAAAACAGAGTTGGGTTGAACAAACTATTCGCAAATAATCAACATTTTTGAATAGATGGTTCACCAGAGACCCTACAAGACCAAGCATTTAAAGAATACATTAAATACTTTCAGAAGCAACATTTTTCCGCAGGAGTTTTTTTCATGCAGGAATATTCCAAACTCGATCAGCCACCTGTTCTCTCTTCCATCTTTTCTCCGCGCAGCAGTGAACGCACCCCTCTCCCCCCCGGGGCAGCAGATGTTGAGATTGAAACGGAACCGGGAACCACCATCGGTTGCAGATTTTATATCCGTGACCTGGGAGCGCCAAACATCCTCTTTTTCCATGGTAACGGTGAAATCGCAACCGACTACGACGAGATCGGCCTGCTCTACAATGAAGCCGGGATGAACCTGCTCATGACCGATTATCGTGGATATGGCTGGAGCAGCGGCACACCAACGGTTAGCAACATGTTCACTGATGCCGAGGTCCTGTTCCAGGAAAGCAGAAACTGGCTCAGCTATTCCAAGCACACGGGTCCCCTCTTTTTCATGGGCCGTTCCCTGGGATCGGCCCCTGCCATAGACCTTGCAACCAGGCATGCAGATGCGATCAAGGGATTAATCCTGGAAAGCGCTATTGCCGACACCCTGCCCCTGGCTCGTACTCTGGGTATAGATCCAGATAGAATGAGAATCACGGAAGAGGATGGTTTCAACAACCTGGAAAAGATCGGGTCGATCAAGACGGCTACCTTTATCCTTCATGGTGCAAGGGATGAATTGATTCCTGCTGACCAGGCGGAAAAGCTGCAGTCATACAGCGGAGCAAAGTCCAAGGAGTTTGTGGTGATTCCCGGTGCTGAACATAACACCATGATAGCCATTGGCGGCAAACTCTATTTCCAGACCATAAAACAGTTCATTGACAAGGTTACCGGTGTCACCAACTGGCGAAGACGCCGTAAAAAAACTTCCCAGGGAATGGGGGAATAAGCCATGCAGAAAATCAGTCCCCTCTTTCGTCATTTCATACTCCTGCTTACATTCTCGCTTCCCCTGTTGCTGTCAGCCTGTACAGCTTCCGATGAGTTCTCCCGTAGCGCAAAAATCGGTCCTGATCCCTCTCTCCTGCGGGTAGGCGTCTCTGCCAACGCACCTCCCCTTATCTACAAGAAAAATGGAAAGATCACTGGCCTGGAAGCGGACATGGCACGTGATCTGGGAAGGTTTATGGGAAAAAGGGCAAAGTTTGTCGAACTCAAATGGGAAAATCAGATTGATGCCCTGGAAAATAATGAAATCGATATCATCATGTCCGGGATGTCTATCACCACTGCCAGGCAATACCGTATCGCCTTCAGCAGCCCGTATCTTCGTGCCGGCCAGATCCTGCTGGTCCGACTCAGGGACAAGGTTCTTTTTTCCACTGGTATCTACAGCCTGATGAACTCCAATTACACCATCGGAACAGTCAAGGACACCACCGGCGACCTCTTTATCACTCAAACCATTAACGGGGCAAAAATAAAGTCCTTTACCAAGTCTTCAGATGCGGTTCAGGCACTCATCGATAAAAAAATCGACGCCTTTGTTTACGATGCGCCCATGGTCTGCCATTATGCAGCAATTAATGAAAATGCGAAACTGGCACCTATTCTCACCCTGGCCACTGAGGAATATCTGGCTTGGGGAATGCGTAAGGAAGACAGAGAGCTCCAGACACAGGCAAATGAGTTTCTCCAGGAGCTGAAAGAGAGACAGGAACTACAACGGAAAATCCGCACCTGGATTCCTTATATGTAAGGGGCGCAACCAATGACCGCAGCATCACAAAAACGACAGGATTATCTCAGCTGGGACGAATATTTCATGGCTGTCGCCCTGCTCTCGGCCGAGCGCAGCAAAGACCCCAACACCCAGGTGGGAGCCTGTGTTGCCAACAGTGACAACAAAATCGTAGGAGTGGGATATAACGGTTTCCCCTGGGGTTGCTCCGATGACGAACTCCCCTGGGCCCGTGAAGGAGAGCTCCTTGACACCAAGTACCCGTATGTCTGTCATGCGGAACTCAATGCGGTACTCAACTCCATCTCCTATAACCTGAAGGGCTGCAGAATCTACGTTGGGCTTTTTCCCTGTAATGAGTGCACCAAAGTGATCATCCAGTCAGGGATCAGAGAAATTGTCTATATGTCGGATAAATATGCAGAGAGTAGTTCGGTAAGGGCATCCAAGCGTATGCTGGATCAAGCAGGGACCAGCTATCGGCAGTTTCAAGTAAGGGCCAAGGAAGTAACCCTGAAACTCTTTCCTGAAGAGTAATGCCGGAGCAGGAAACTCTAGAAAAAAGAAGCCGGAGGTTTAGTGCTCGTATCCCTGGAAGGATATCTCTTCTTCGCCTGAGTCTTTCTGCAAAAAGACTCCCTGACCGCGCCGGATTGTCCCTATCTGAAAAACGTGCCGTCCCTTTTCCTCCATGAGCCGGAGCAGCTCTCTTTCACATCCCATGCGTACGGTGAAGACCAGCTGATAATCTTCTCCGCTTCGCAGAATAAAATCTTCTACATTCATCCCCAACACTTCCGCAGCCGAGGCGAGCTCAGGGAGAAAAGGCAGTTGCTCAACCTTGATCAGGGCTCCGGTTCCAGAGGCCTGGCAGATATGGGCAAGATCTGTGGCAATGCCGTCTGAGATGTCCTGCATGGCTGTCACCAAGCCACTCTCTGCAAGCTCCATTCCAAGCTCTATACAGGGAAGCGGATCCAGATGGGCATCCAGCAGAGGCTGCCACCTGGATAGATCAAGCGATCCGGGATTCCTTTTCTCCACAGCCAGGAGTTCTAAACCACCACCGGCAGAACCAAGAGTTCCTGAAACCCATACAGTATCACCCACTGAGGCACCGGATCGATAGATGGCACCGTTGCCCACTGGTTCACCAAGGACCGTGACCGTCAAGACCAGTCCTTTACCCTGCACAGTATCACCGCCAATCAGCCGACAGTCAAATTGTTGAAGCATCTCCAGGACTCCGTCCAGCCATCTACTGATCCATTCTCCATCAAGGTCCTCTGGCAGGCAAAGCGACAAGAGGACAAATCGCGGCCTTCCACCCATGGCTGCGATATCGCTGAGATTCACAGCCAGGGATTTCCGGCCGAGCAGCTCTGGCAGATGCCAACTCCGGTCAAAATGGATGGAATCGACCAGGGTATCTGTACTGATCAACCAGGAACCCTGGGCATTCACCTCGCAGCAGTCATCACCAATGCCCTTGACCAGGCCATCTGCAGAATCATTGCATGCCTGATGAATTTTCTGGATAAGTTCCCGTTCAGACCAGCAAGTCATTACTTCACCCGCTTGAGAAAAGAGTCCTTTTTTTTGGACTTCTCCTGCTTTGCTTGCGTATCTTGGGGTGGTTTACTGACACTGGGGGCAAGATCCACAGCCTTTACAAAACGCTCTTCTCCGCCCATGGTGAAAACCTCCATACCGGTCATCTGCGCAGTTCGCAAAGTCCAGGTAATTTTCTGAGGAGGTATGGTAAGAAAGGTGAGAGAGATATTCCACCATTCGGCCTTGCGTGTGGTATCACGGCTGATATCGGTTACCAGGGCATAAACGAGCATCTGAGGCTCTTTGGAGGCTATCAAAACGATATCTCCGATATCGGTGGTGTCCTTGAAAGGTATAATCTGCCGCAATTCGGATACGAGTTTTTCCATGAATGGCTCCCGTAAATAACCTTACTGAATCACACTGGTTGTCGATTCCAGCATAATCGTGTCTTTTCCAATGATACTTCGTGACCCCAGCTTTGAGTACATGGCAAAACCATCAAGCAGGGGCAGGATAATCTGCTCAAGCAAAACATGTGATGTACGGGCGGCTTCAGGTCCTTGAAGTATTGCCATTGAAGCGGTCCAGGAAGCAATATCTTTCAAGACATCAGCCAGACCGGCAATATCGATATAGGCTGCTGAATTATTCTCGAAAAGAAGGCCACTCCCAACTCGCTGTATGTCACTATTTTCAAGAAAACTTTTCTTAGGGTCATTTTTCAGGTCAACAATCTGTTTGATGACATCGATAGAGTTGGAGAGAAGAAGATATTCCCCCTGAACAGTGAATGCCGGCTGTAACCCGCCTTGTGGAGCAAGCCCCCAGTAGGTAATGATCTCATCACCATATTTTTTCTTGCTGATTGGGATCTCCGCTGCGGACAGGAGATTTTCAAAAACAGGAATGAATGATTCAGGTTCGTTGAGCTGGACCACAAGAGCTGTCTTGGGTAAAGGGATGCCATTGGCGTCGATATCTCTAATCAGAAAGGCGAACTCTTTTCCCACCATGGCCAGGAGGGCTTCGAGTTCAACTCCAGTGGCCTCTCTCACCTCCTGACGCAGCACATCGAGATCGCCTGCCTGACCCGGCAATCGGGATGAATAGAGATCCCAGATAAGGGGCAGGTTGAAGGTGTTTGTCCAATAGTAAAAGAGCACATCTGTCGGTACCATTGTCAAAGTGTTATTGAGCGTAGGTTTCACTCCACAGAGTTCTGCCACCCTCGAATCGAGTTCCTGGGAATCAAAAATAATCACAGCCTTATCGTGAATCAAATCCTCTTCCTGCCAAGCCCCGTAAGCTGCTTCCCCCCAGCCCTGCCACTGATCAAGGAGAATGAGGAGCATCTCCTGATCCTCTTTTGGAAGTTTTTCTGAAATTTTGTGACCCTGTTCACAGAGTGCAGGCAGGGAGAGGTAGATGAACAATTTTGCCTGCTTCAGGCTCTGTCGCAATCTCTGAAATTCCTTATTTTGCTGGAGAGTATTCTGCTTGTCATCATAACAGTCAAGACTCTTTCGCACTAATCGCTCATCAAAACCAGCCAGCACCATTCCTTTTACCATGACCGTGGAAAGGATTCTTTGTTCGTCCATTTGGTACCGAGTGATGGTGTGACTTCCATAGCGGACAGTTGCCTGTTGGATGTCTCCGGTAAAGAGAGGGGTAAGAAACTGCAAGACCTCGGCATTATGGCGAGGACGTGCAATCAGCAACAGTCTTTCTTCCAAGGCGCGGGTAGGATTCTCAGCAGAAAATGAGTTTGCTGGAAACAGGGCTACCGAGAACTCCTTGCCAAACAATTCCTGGAAGGCTGGGCTTGCAAGGAAATCACTGATCTTTAGGCGATGCGCCTCGAATTCGTGATTTTTTTCTTCAGACACACCAAGTTCAGCAGCAACCCCGGAGTAATCCAGACTGGCAAGGGTCCTCCCCAGACGAGAGTGCTGAAACTCCTGATACAGGAAAGAAAAATCCTGCTGTTCTGCATAAAACAACACATTCTCGGGAAGGAATTCTGCAGCCACCACCTCTTCCTCCTGTCGAGATAACAACAACACGACAAGAGCAACACAGCAGCAGAAAAAGAGCAATCCTACTCCTACTTTTTTCATATTCTTCCGTTCTAAAAAATAGAGATGACATGAACTGAAGTTCGCTCATGCCGGACCATAGTTAAAAAAGCTCAAGGAACCTCTTTTGCTGTAAGAAGGGTTAGCAAAAGAAATTTTTTCAAGATGTTACAAAAACAATAACGCAAAAAGGCCTGCTCTTAAAGAGCAAGCCTTTTTACCAGGAAACAATAAACTTCTTACGTACGATCTGCTAGTTCTTTCCGCAACATGCTGATCTCATCATGGAATGTTTGGCGCATCTGCGTCATCTCCTGTTGAACAAAGGTCATGAGAGCATTCTCTTTTTCAGATGTGTCAGAACTTTCAAGATCTTGAGTCAAAACTTCCTCCACGGTTATGGGGTCAGCTGTCATTTCAACAGAGGTGTTTTTTGTTTGGTCTCCATCCCCAGCCAGTTCCCTGCCGCTGATATTTCTCTGCTGTAAGAGCAACACCTGACTGGTACACTCGAACAGTTGCTGCTGTATCTGGTATGCAGAAGATGGAGCTGAAGTACTGTGCTCAAGAGCGAAAAAGACTTTCTCCAACAACTGCAAGGCAGTAGGCCGAGAAGGAGGATCGCAAGTTTCCAACTGTTGGCCGATAGTGGAAAGAAGCTGAAGGAATATTTTTTCAGTATAGGTACAATTCTCTTTATTTCTCAATACATTAATTGCATTGAACAGAGCTTGAATGCCCTCCTCATTCAATTCCCCTTGCAGATTATGAACAGAGGATTGCAGCAGTACGAATTCATCGCTGTCAGAGCCGACAAACGCCTCTGTTGTGTCAATATCTGACTCAAAATCAGTAGCAACTGATTCTTCCTCTGCGGTCTCTGCAGCAACTGCGACAGTCTCTTCAACCTGATCTTTCTCTTCTGTTTCAGAGAACAGATCTGCTCCATCCTGCTCAAAAAGATCCTCGTCCGGCTTAGAACCGGGGAGATCGGGTGAATATTCGTCATACTCACCTTCCTCTTGCAACAGGGTCTCCTCTGATAATACTGCCGTCTTCTCAGTTGATTCCGTACTTTTTTCTGAAAAAAGATCCTGTTCTTCCTGATCTATTTCTTGAGAAATCACAGCGGCAACAGCTTGTGATGATCCAGGCAATTCTGGGGCATAGTCTTCAAAAAGTTGCTCGTCCTCTTCATCACCTAGGGCAGAAACCGGTTCTTCCTCAACGACCTCGACAAATTCGACACTCTCTTCTTCCGCAGTTATGTTGCTAGAGCTCAGGAGATCGGCGTCTTCTCCGGGGAGAGGATCGACTGCAACATCATCATCCACGGCCTCAAAAACCACTTCCTCACTTTCTTGAAAATCTGAGGAGACAGGAGTCTTGTCTGTTACAAACTCTTCTCCTGGGACCATGAATTCTATGACAGCATCGTCCCCACCTTCCTCTTCGGTCACAGACTCAATAACTTCCTCAGAAGCTTCTTCCCCTGGAACAGTAAATAAAATCTCCTCTCCCGTTGACACCTCCTCTTCAAATTCAACAGGACGAGCTTCTATTTCGTCAATCAAAGCTTCCTCAGCCGTTTGCTCATCAGTCTCATCTGCAATCGGAGAAACAACTTCATCCTCATCAAGGAAGGACAAGCCTTGGGAAACTTCTTCTGCTATCTCCTCATCCTCGACTGCAGGATGCTCCTCGCTCTCTTCAAGGGCTGGTGCAGGTACTTCCTCATCGAGGAAGGAGAGCTCTTCTGAGACCTCCTCTGCAGTCACCACATCCTCGAGCGGAGGATGCTCCTCGCTCTCTTCAAGGGCTGGTGCAGCTACTTCCTCATCGAGGAAG